>DATFFC010000148.1:0-6911 GCA_035250505.1 Nitrospiraceae bacterium
ATTCACGAACAGCAGGCCCGCATCTTTCGCAAACGCCGCCAGATCGCCCGGCTTCGCGAGGCGGAAGATGCCCGGCGCATCCGGCTCGGGAGGCGGCAGGTCGACGAACTGTTTGATCGTGTCGAGCGGAATGCGGAGGAACGGGTTTTTGTCCGGCCCCGACCACACCGCAGCCGCCAAGTATCCGCCGGTCTTGAGCACGCGTGAAATTTCTTTGAGTGCTGTGGGTAGGTCGGGCAGAAACATCAGGCAGAAGCGGCTGATCACGGCATCGAAGGAACCACCGTCGAACGGGAGTTTGGTTACATCGCCGGTTCTGAAGTCGACATGAGCCAGCCCCAGCTTCTCCGCCTTCCGCCCGGCGGCCGCCAGCATCCGCTCCGCGAGGTCGATGCCGAATACGCGCCCGGTCGGTCCAACGACCTGTGCCGCGAGCAGGGCGGGGTACCCGGTCCCGGATCCGAGGTCCAACACCTGCTGTCCGGTCCGCAATCTGGCATCGGCCACCAGGCGATGATTAAGGCACGTCATGTTTTGATCGAAGAGCGCATCCCATTTCTCCCACCCCGACGCGACTCGATTCCAATCCTCGCGTTGGGTTTCTATAACTTGGGCGGGTGTTTGCTGCGGCATGGCTGACCTCCTGGCGTCTATATTATACGGGCCGTACCGGTAAAGTGTGTCCAGTCAAGCATGTTCGCTGCAATCAGTTCAAGAGAGTCTGTCTCAGAGGCGTCTTATCGGGTCGGATAACAGGGGAAAGCCCCAGGTTCCAGCCGCGGGGAAGCACGATATATAACGCGATCATCATCAATCGGGAGGGTTCCCATGCCGAATACGAATGTGACATTCACGCCGGAAAGTCGAAGCGAGCGCATCAAGAGTCAACTCGAAAAGTTAACCGCGCTGGATCATCAATCGGCCGCACCATCCGGTCTCAATGCGTTTGATATTGAGACTGAGGAGCTGTTGACCTCGCTGTACGGGAAGGGGCACAAGTATGTCGAGGCCTACAAATATGCGTCGTTAGGCGAGGCGGAAGCGATGGTCAACTTGCCGGAGTCGGCACAGGAACCGCTCACGCGCGACGTTCCCAAGAAGGCGTTGCAACAGCGCCGGCAAGTGCTCCAGGGCATCTTATCCGACCTCGAAGATATGGAAGGGAAGGAAGAGGAGGCCCTGACGGGCGAAGATCATGAAGACCCGCCCGGCATGAGCTGATCACGCGCCGTCGGTCACGGCGTTCGGTCAATGGAGCCCGAATTGCGCCCGGCGTCCTGGTTGCAGACCACGAAATCCTCTTTGTAGAGTAATGGACAGGCGGTCGTGCCTAATTCGCGTCCATTGCTCAACTGAAGGAGGAATCGGTGGTCCGACGCAAGATTGTTCTGTCGGGTCTCTTCGTCTGGTATGTGATCGTGTCTTTGTGGGCGGCCTATGCGCCGGCCGATCGGGAATTCTGGATACTGGCCAGTATTTTGCCCGCCCTGTTGGTGGCGTTCTTAATCGTCACGCATTGGGCTCTTCCGTTGTCTCATGCCTCCTATCTCTCGATCACATTGTTCCTGACCTTGCATATGATCGGCGTGAGGTATACCTACGCGGAGGTGCCCATCGGTCATTGGCTTGATCAGGCTCTACATCTCGACCGCAATCATTTTGACCGGCTGGTGCATTTCAGTTTCGGCTTTCTGATGGCCTATCCAATGGAAGAGGCCTTTCGGTTGGTCGCCCGCGTGCGCGGCTGGTTGTTGTATTACCTGCCGGCCATGACCATTCTGGGATTGAGCGGGTTATGGGAGATCATCGAGTCCTGGGTCGCGCAGGTGATCCATCCCGAACTGGGCTTGACCTATCTCGGCTCGCAAGGCGATGTCTGGGATGCACAGAAGGACATGGCGGCGGCGCTCTATGGGGCGCTCTTGTGTATGGTGGTGCTTCTCGTGAGTCGCATGATCCCCCGGGCCTCCTCCCCTCCTCAAGATGTCGATATGATGCAGGTTCCCTCGTGAGATGACGACTAGCAGCCAGGCATCATGGGCCGGAGCTCCTCTCTCGCAGAACCGTCTGGTTCAGGGGTTGCTGGCTTGGTACCTGCTGTTTTGGCTATGGATGGCGATTTCGCCGGTCGATCGAAGCGATTGGCTGCTCGAGAACATTCTGGCTGTCACGGCCGTGGCCGCCTTGTTCCTCACGGCCCGCCGGTTTCAATTCTCCAACCGATCCTATGTCCTCATCACGCTCTTTCTCACTGTCCACGCGATCGGCGCCCACTATACGTATGCCAAAGTGCCGTTCGGGTTTTGGCTGCAGGACCTGCTGCATGCCGGGCGAAATCCCTTCGACCGCCTCGTACACTTCGCCTATGGGTTGCTGCTCGCCTATCCGATTCGAGAGGTCCTCGTCCGCCTCGCCGGAGTGAGCGGGGCCTGGTCCTATGTCTTGCCCGTCAGCGCCACTTTAGCGCAGAGCGGCTTGTTCGAGTTGATCGAGGCGGTCGCTGCCACTGTGGTCAATCCGGAACTTGGCGCCGCCTACCTCGGCATGCAGGGGGATGAATGGGATGCTCAGAAAGATATGGCTGCAGCGCTCACCGGGGCGGTGCTCATGATGTCGGCCACGGTCGCTGTGTCGAAATGGGGCGCTGTCCGCGTGCCTGCGGCGCCGTGAGCCATCGTTACGTTCCGGCGTGTTCCACGTCGGGCGTTGCGCATCATCAAAGCCACACCGTTCTATGCGCTTGAGCAAGCTCGTCGAAACGGTTGAAGCGGTCCGCGCCGCTTCGAAAAAGACGGACAAGATCGCCTTGCTGGCCGCATGCCTGAGCCGGGCGCAGGGGCGGGAGACCGAACTTGCCGCGCTCTATCTGTCGGGCCTGCTGCCGCAAGGGCGGATTGGAATCGGATGGCGTCTCATTGAGGAGGCGAGGGTCACGGAAGAACGGGCCGGCGAGGAACTGACGCTGGCCGAATTGGACGAGCGGCTTGATGCTATTGCGGCCGATCAAGGGGGCGGCTCGACCGAACGAAGGGTCCGCGCGCTGCGGCATGTATTCGAACGCGCCACCGCGGCTGAGCGGCGGTTCCTTGCCGCACTGCTGGTCGGGGAAGTCCGCCAAGGAGCGCTTGAGGGCCTCGTCGTCGAGGCCATTGCGAAGGCCGCCCGCCTTCCGGCCGTTGAGGTGCGCCAGGCCTTCATGTTTGCGAAGCATATCGGCTCACTGGCACGTCGGGCGCTGGAGGAGGGAGCGGCGGGGCTCGCTCGGTACTCGCTCGAACTCTTCAAGCCGGTTTCTCCCATGCTGGCCAATAGCGCGGAAGATGTAGAGGAAGCGCTGTCGCGGTTGGGAGAGAGCGCCTGGGAATACAAGCTCGATGGTGCGCGCATGCAAGTCCACAAGGGCGACGGAGACGTCAAGATTTTCACCCGCCAATTGCAGGATGTCACCGATCGTCTCCCGGAAGTCGTGGAATTGGCTCGAAGCTTTCCGACCCGCGAAATGATCCTCGAAGGAGAGGCGATCGCGCTGCGACCAGACGGACGGCCGCAACCGTTCCAATGGACGATGCGGCGACTCGGACGCAAGAAGGATGCGGCCTCGCTCCGGCATGAAATGCCCTTGTCGTCGTTCTATTTTGATTGTCTCTATCTTGCCGAGGAAGGGTCCCTGCTCGCCAGGCCCTACCAAGAACGGACGGCGGCGTTGGCGCGAGTCGTTCCTCACGCCAACGTAATCCCCAACATCGTCACTGCGGAACCGGCCCAGGCGGAACGATTTCTCACGCAAGCGCTCGATGCCGGCCATGAGGGCTTGATGGCGAAATCGCTGACCGCTTCGTATACGGCCGGCCAGCGAGGAGCCCATTGGTTGAAGCTGAAAGCGGCGGTCACCTTGGATCTGGTGATCCTGGCCGTGGAGTGGGGTCATGGTCGTCGCGCCGGCCTGCTATCCAACCTCCATCTGGGCGCCCGCGACGTCGAGAGCGGTCAGTTCGTCATGCTGGGAAAGACGTTCAAAGGGCTGACCGACGACATGTTGGCCTGGCAAACCGAACAACTGCTGAAACTGGAGACCCACCGGGACCAGTGGACGGTCTATGTCCGCCCGCAACTGGTCGTGGAGATCGCGTTCAGCGGTGTCCAGGAGTCGCCTCGCTATCCGGCAGGCATGGCCTTGCGATTCGCCCGTGTCAAACGATACCGCCCCGATAAATCCCCATTCGAAGCCGATACGCTTCAAACGGTCAAAGCCCATTTCGAACAGAGTCGACTGTAGGTCCTCGCCGCCCCGAATAAGGTTGTTCTGAGAGCCACGGCCTTCTAGGGGTTCCGCCAGTAGCTTCCGCGAGATCGTCGCGGTACAACCGCAATCTAACCTGATTCTTCACAGGAGGACGCTATGAAGGTTGTGACCAATGCTCCCGGCACCCCGGCGGGCGGATTCAGGCTCGTCAGTGACATCATGGCGACCAATAGCCGGCAGTTCAAACCCACTGAAAGCGCCATGGATGTCGCGATCGACATGGTCAGCAGCGGGGCAGGCGGCGGGCCGGTCGTCGGCGACGACTATGAATTTCTAGGGTTCATCAATGAAGGAGATGTCATCCGCGCCATGGAGGCGGGTATCGATCTCAAGAAGGCCACCGCACGTGATATCATGAACACGGCGTTCATTGGAGTCAAAGAAGACACCGACCTGTCTTGCGTGTCGCGCATGTTCGAAATGGGGTTCCAGATTCTGCCGGTCATTCAGGACGGCAAGGTCACACGGTCGATCACGCGGCACGATCTTTTGCGGGCCCGGTTGGGATTGGGACCGTCCATCGACGAATAGGTATTCGGCGGACGAGCGCTGGGTTGCTGTACCACTGGAGCGGAACTCGGCGCTCAATCCCTCTTCGTGCGCTCTCCTAGGCCCGCAGTCATCGCGCAGCGCGGCAACTCAAGGCTTTTCCCCAGAGTGCGGTTCCCTCAACAGCGGAATCGGCAGCCGAAGTATCTGTGGCCGAATCGCCGAGGGCCGAAGTAAAACGTGGGACCGAAGGGCCGGTACAGGTAAGGAGAACTATAGTACCAAGGACTGCCGAAGTAGAGGCCCAAGCCGACCGGCGGGTAGGAATAGGAGTACGAATAAAATGGGGCCAGCGGAGGGGCATAGAACCGCTCTACAGTCGAACGATCTGATAATTGCCGTTCCAGATCCGCTGTCGCCGCCCGCTGGCGGTCCACCCGATCGCGCAACTCATTCATCGAACTCTGCTGCTGCCGAAGCTCCCCTTCGAGTTTGGATATCTTTCCCTGCTGCTCTTCAATCAATGCGTTGAGGCACCGCGTGTGCGCTTCCCCGGTATAGCCCGAACATTCCCATGGTCCCGGCTGTTCATTGGCCCACACTGGGTCGGTTACCGATAACGAGGGCGACAGGAGGAGACCGATGATCGAGAGACCGGCCATCACATGAGTCAAGCCCCGCTTGGAGCAAGTCGAAGACGCTATCCAACGTGATAGGGGGTTGCTCATGGTCCGCCTCCTTCCAGGCAACTCCACATGATCATAGCCTACCATGAAAGAGACCCATGAAAACATGGACACTTTGCGACACCGGGAACGAACGATTCTGTCGGCCTGCGGGTGACCGCGCATTGCCGTCCCACTTGTCTTTTATTCTTGCCGGAGGATAAAAGAAACGGTTGGTCACATATGTGACAATGCTCGGAGGAGGCAGGTATGGCGGATCAAAAGATTATTGCAGTCGTGGGAGCAACCGGGATGCAGGGCGGCGGTTTGGCTCGAGCTCTCGCCAAAGACGGTCATGGTCCATTCAAAGCGCGGGCCTTGACCCGGTCCACCGGCTCGGAAAAGGCGAAGGCCCTGACGACCCTCGGAATCCACACCGTCACAGCGGACCTGGACGATCTGGGCAGTTTGAAGCGGGCCTTCACCGGCGCCTATGGGGCGTTCTGCGTCACGAATTTTTGGGAGCATCTCTCTCCTGAGAAGGAAACAGCGCAAGCCAAGAATCTTGCGGTCGCAGCCCAGCATGCCGGCCTGCGTCATGTCATCTGGTCGACCTTGGAAGATACCAGACGCTGGATGCCGCTGAACGATGAGCGTATGCCCACGCTGATGGGCCGCTACAAGGTGCCGCACTTCGATGCCAAGGGAGAAGCGGACAAGTTCTTCGCCGAGCTCGGTGTGCCGTCGACCTTTCTCTTGACCTCCTTTTATTGGGAGAACTTCATCTATTTCGGCATGGGGCCCAAGAAAGGTCCGGATGGAATGCTCGCAATCACCTTTCCCATGAGCGATAAGAAACTCCCGGGGATGGCGGCTGAAGATATCGGTCCTTGTGCGCTGGCGATCTTCAAGCGAGGAGAAGATCAGATCGGGAAAACGCTCGGGATTGCCGGCGAGCATTTGACCGGCGTCCAAATGGCGGCCTCGCTGGGGAGAGCGTTGGGTCAGGAAGTCCGCTATCAGGATGTCACGCCCGAGGTGTATCGCTCCTTTGGATTTGCCGCAGCGGAGGAGTCGGGCAATATGTTTCAGTTCAAGCGGGACTTCAATAAGGATTTTTGCCAGGCTCGTGACCCGGCCGTCGCCCGGTCATTGTATCCGGCGATGCAAACATTCGATCAGTGGCTGAAGGGAAACAAGGACCGTATTCCCCTCTCCTAGTCTCGCCGGTGTCCCGCCGTTCGGCCCTATTGATCAGGCTTTTGTGCCGGATGACAATGGCGTGTGCGCAAATCAACCTTTAGCAGAGGATGGGGAGGTATGACTCGGAGGAGGATCATGCTTGCGGCCTCAGCAACATTCGCCGTGCTTGCGGTCGGTGGCGTTTGCTATGCGGGTGAAACGGGCGCCAAGATGGAAGAAATGAAAGGCGAGATGAAGGGCGCGGTCGAGGA
>DATFFC010000149.1:0-43334 GCA_035250505.1 Nitrospiraceae bacterium
CGATCGCGGAATCACGCGTTCGTCAGCCAAGGCTCCGCCTCTCTACAGCAGCGTGGGCGAACCTGCGCGGAGCGGAAGCCTTGTCCGGATGGGACACAAGTGCAGACCCACACTTCCTGAAGAGCCATTATTTCAGGTCCATCATATCGACGTAGAGCTGCTCCAGCTTTCTCGTCAGCGCCGAGGCTTCGAACTGCGCACGCGCCTTCTCGTAACTCCGTCGTCCGAGTTTGATCCGCAGATCTTCGTTTCGCAACAGTTCAATCACAGCGCCCGCATATTGCCATTGCCAGCGACACACGAACCCCGTCACGTTGTGTTCCACCAGCTCCGCCTGCGCATTGGCCTTTTTCCGCTGCGGCGTACTCAACGTCACCACCGGAATCCCGTTCGCCATGGCCTCGGCGATCACACAACCGAATGTTTCCCCGATCCGAGAACCGTGGATGAAGACATCCAGACGTTGGTACAGGCGGCTCACGTCCATCGATGGCTCGAGCAGTTCGACTCGACCGTTGAGCCCGAGCGATACGAGCTTTTCGCGGACCCGTGTGGTGGCTCCCTGCAGGAGACACCGCGCCTGGGGAACCGCCCGAAAAATGCGAGGGAGACTCTTGAGACAGACGTCATGCCATTTCTGGTCATCCGCCCGGCTGCAGCGCCCGATAGTGGCGCTGAACGGCGCGTGAGCGGAGCCGAACTCGGAAAAATCGACGGGATTGTAGAGCGTCTCATAGCGGGCGCCGGCCCGCCGCCCATAGCGATGCACATAGGCGGCTTTCGAAGATTCCGAGACGAAGCAATGGCAGTCGATACGATCCCCTTCCTGCGCGTCGAAATCATGAAACACATTGGTCTCGACGATCTTGGGCCGGCCGTTGCGCTTCTCCGGAAGCGTGCCCGGCTCGTAGGCCCCGGCGCGATGGACATGTACAACATCAATGCGTAGGTCATGCACCAGTCTGGTCAGATCCTCGGGCTGGATGATCACCGGTATGCCGGAGCGTTCCAATTCGGTCGCCCGCACGCCCCCGCCCATACGGCCGCACGCAAACACGTCGAACCGTGATTGATCGAGATGCCGGCAGAAAATCTCCAACGTCTTTTCCGTTCCGCCGAGCTCCAATTGGTTGGTGACGTGCAGGACGCGAATCTTGGACATCGTTCACTTCATGGTGAAGAACATCATCGGGTTCGCTTCACCGTGGATCGGTTTGTGGAAATCGGGATGGAGCCGTCGCCTGAACTCACGAAAGTCCGCTAGCCCGGCGGCATCGACGGCTGAAGCCACCGTCCAATACGACATGCTCCGCTCCTTCAGCCAATCGGCGACAACTTGACCTTCCTCCGACAAACCCGCTTGATGAAACACATCATGCACACTGACGATCACTCCCGGCTTGACCCTGGAAAATAGGGTCTTGCTATACCATTGCGCAAACGAAGCGCTGTGATCGGAATCTACAAAGAGATAATCGAAATCGGGCGCGGCGGGGATCGTCTCGCGTGCATCACCAAGCACAAAATGCCATCGTTTCTCGGCCAGATACTGGGGCACGAGCTTGGTGCAAGTGTCGTGTAAATCATAGGACCAGAGTTGTCCTTCCCTGCCGTTGTCGCGCAGTGCACTGAGAATCCAGGTGGTCGACCAACCGGTATTCGGAGACATTTCTACCACGCATTTCGGATCCCGATCTCGAATCATCAAGTACGTGATCTCGGCTTCCAGATCATCTAACATCGGTTTCACCAGATAGCGCCGGAGTTTCATACGATGCAATCGCCGGAGCAGCGTATTATTGTTCCGCCGGAGAAATCTGCGTTGTTGAATGCGAACTGATCGAAGATCAGGCAGGTACCGGCGATACAGATCAACAAGATACTCTCTCGGAATCACAGAACCTCCCGTACCGGTAAGCCGCAGTTGTTCCGCAAACGTGTCCGTGTTGTTACGAGACGCACAACCGCCGATAGAGCGCATGGGTTCGCGCCGCCGCATCGTGCCACGTAAACGATTTCGCTCGAGCCAACCCTAATGTCCGTAATCGTTCACGTCTGTCGCGATCTTCCAGGACCTCCGCCATGGCGCGACTCAGTGCATCGGCATCCCCCGGATTCACCAGGACCGCCGCCTCACCCGCCACTTCGGGCAAAGCCGACGTGCTGGAGGTGATCACCGGCGCGCCGCAGGCCATGGCTTCCAATACGGGCATGCCAAAACCCTCGTACAGCGAGGGAAAGACGAAGAGGTCCGCATAGGAATAGAGCAGGCGAAGCTCTTCCCGATTCAGGCGCCCGGGACAACGGACCAACGACGCTACGCCGAGCCGGCCTGCCGTCTGGCGATAGTCGCCGAACGGATGGACCGCATCGCCCACTAGTACCACCGCCCGGCCCTGCAATGCCGGCACGCACAGACTGACGGCTTGTAGGAATGTCCGATGATTCTTACGCGGATCGGCCCCACCCACGAATAGGATGAACCCCGCCTTCGGAAGCTCCAGTTTGCCGCCCAGCCGCGCCATCGCTTGGTCATCGATCACCGGGTGAAAGTCCTCCGCCACACCGTTATGAATCACCGCAACGCGTTCCGGCGGTACGCCATAGAGGCTGGAAATCTCGTCGGCCGAAAACCGGGACACCGTCACGACTGCGCGCGCCCGGTACGCCGTCGCTCGCGCTCGTCGTGACGAAGCCCGTTGGCCGAAGACTTTCTTCGAATATTCCGGATGCCGCTCCAGCCAGAGATCATGGATCGTGACGACCCCTCCGTGCCGCCCCGTTGTGTGCATCTTGAAATTCGTTCCGTGGTACAGGTCCAGCCGGTCCAGACGGCCTCTCCAGGCCATGCGCCAGCGAGGAACCTCGGCCCACTGAATTCGATCATGCTCCGGCCAGCTTGCAATGTGTCCGTCGTTCAATGAACCGGGTCGTAGATAGCCGACATACTCTGTATCCTCTTTGAGTTCCAGCATGGCCTGCAACAGGTGATAGGTGTGCCAGCCCACCCCGCCCTTTTCTCCGACGGCCGAGGCCGCGTCAATTCCGATGCGTATGGTCATCATGAGGCCTCAGGCGCCGCCCGCCCCGCAGAACCTTCTCACCGCCCATCGCCCGGTCGCCCCACAACCGGTTGCCCGGGAGGCTGCTTTTTCCATCACACCCGCCCACCCCGCGCATCTTTTCTTACCCGCCCATACCCCCGGTCACTTCGCGACCGAGTGCCCGGGACGTGCGCTTTGCCCGTGGTCACCCCTCACGCCTCACGTTGAGTTTTTCCCAAGCTTTGGCGTATTTGACAAAGGTATGCAGGCCGGCAAACATCGCGACGATCAGCCCGTGCACACCATCCCGATACCCGCCGCGCGTCACGAGCGTCTTCAGGATCGTCGCGAGATGATGCGTCGCGATTGTCCACGCACTGATGCGCGAGGCGCACTTGAGTTTCTCCTCCGCGGCCAGGCCGGTATAGCGCATCATCTTCCGCACATGAGCGGCGACGGTCGGCATACTGTAATGGTCGAGCGGCTGCTCCAGCCGGCGCGTGCTTCCCTGCAGACGAAAATTCTCATGCAGCAGGACATCATCGTACCGGCCCGCCGTCTTCTTGAAGAGCCGCAACTGGTAATCGGGGTACAGGCCGCCTCCCTCGATCCATTTTCCATAGAAATAATTGCGCCGCGGGATCTCATACCCGGCCGTTTCCCCTGTTTCGTTTCCTTGCAGGACCGCCACGATCTCGTCCCGCAGCGGCTTCGGCACCCGTTCGTCCGCATCGACGATGAGGATCCATTCCGCACGAGCCCGATCGATGCCGAAATTCTTTTGCGGCCCGTAGCCGGGCCAGGGCCGCACAAAGACGTGCGGCGTGAATGATTTGGCGATCTCCACGGTTCGATCGGTGCTTTCCGCATCCACCACAATGATCTCCTCGACCCATGTGAGGGTGCCGAGACAATCCGCGATGTTATGCTCTTCATTCTTGGTGACGACGATCGCCGCTATGGACATGAGCTATTCGGCCGCCCGCCGTTCTCAGACCCCGGCAGAAGATTGGACTGCACCGGCAGCCTGAGATCGAAGTTCCCAAAACCGTGCATACTTGATAAAGGTGTAATAGGCATAGAGCCCGGACAGAATCAACCCGGGCACGCCATCGAGGCACCCGCCTCGGCCGAGGTACATTTTGAGAAATGTGAAGCAGGGCCGCGTCACGAGCTGATGAGGCGAGAAGCGCCGGTCTTGCTCCACCATACGCCGCGCCATCAAATCGGAATAGCGGTCCTGCTTCGCCAGGTAATGATCGATGTCTCTGAACGGATATTGCAGCGCCGGACTGGCCAGGTAGCCGAGACGGCCCTCCACGTCGAAACTCTCGTGCACCAGCTCGTCACGATATCGGAAGCGGCTTTTCCGGAAGAGCTGCGGCTGCCGATAGTCGGGATACCAGCCGCAGTGCTTGATCCACCGCCCGAGAAAGTAATTCCTCCTCGGCACGAAGTAGGCGTCGGCGGAGGGGCCTGCTTGTAATGTCAGACGGATCTCGTCGCGCAGTTGCGGGGTCGCCCGTTCATCGGTGTCCAAACTGAACACCCATTCGTGCGCGGCGTGCGCGATCGCCTCATTCCGGAGGCGGCCGAAACCGTGAAAGGCATGTTGAAACACCTTGTCGGTGAATTCGCGGCTGATGGCGGCGGTCGCATCAGTACTGTAGGAGTCGACGACGATCAGCTCGTCGGCCCACGCGAGGGATTGCAGGCATTCCCGCATATTGGGTTCATCGTTGTACGCGATGACCACGGCCGATACTTTCGGTACGCTCACTCAACATCCTTTCAATGGTGTCGCGACTAATCTTAATCCGTCGTCCGCCATACGGAGCCCGCACGCAGTGAGATATTCTTGCACATCGTTATTGCGCGCAATCGCCGACGCATTCCGCGAAGGCAGAAAGGCCTTCCACTGGGGCAGTCAAGGTAACGGGCTTGCCTATCCTTGATCCATCCGTACCCCTGCTTTGCGTGCCATGGTGCCGACGACACCAATACTCCAACCGAGCCGGTTCATAGTGGAGTCCGGTCCACTCCATGATACGTCGCAATGGTCTGATTGCGCCGTCGCCAGTTCTTCATAGGTGCATGTCACGTTATCCAGGTGACACCGGCGAAGAAAGTCGGTAATGCGCCGGTTCTCCGCCCAACCAGCGGTAGGCGTACACCTTGGGCTGGCGCGCCATTGCGAGTTTCAGCGCCCGGCAAGGAAAGGCCTGGACCGCCTGCCAGTGCTGTTTCATCTGTCCCGGTCGATGAGGATAGTAGAGGACCCAACGTCGCGCCAACGCCCTTGGATCGCGAATCAGATGGACGAACTTCCTGACGTAGGTCCGTTCGGCCACAAAACGCTCGGCCCAAGCAAGGCGTTTGCTGTTGTCCACGAGAAGCCGGATATTGTTTGCCATACGGGAGAACACAATATCGTAGATCCGATTGATCTGGTCCGGCGTGATTCCGCCCAGCAGCTCGCATTGCTCCAACGTGCCGCACGTCTGACACGTCCCGCGGTCCATAGCCTTACGGAGATGATTGACTTCACCAATATGCATGGCTTGGCTATGACTTCCGAGCAACAGGGAGAGAAAATGCGACCCGGAATAGTTGCTGGAGAGAATATAGAGAATGGTTCTTCGCATGCTGCAATGCACCGCCCGCGTGCTCGCATTACGCCTGCGCCGGCATGCGAGCCACGATCTGTTTCCACCACCAGGCGCGGGTCCGCCGGCCTCGGATCCGGCTATAAACATCGAGGAAGAGAGCCGCTTGCCGTGGAAGTAGATGGGACAGCTCGACCATCCGCCTGGCGAGCTTCGCCAGATCGCGAACCGCCCGCCTATCGGATATCCGTCGTCTGGCGCGTAGTCCATCCAAGTCGATCAGATAGGCTCGTCCCTCTTCATCACAGACAATGTTGGTGGGCTTCAGATCCCGGTGGGTGAATCCATGACGATGCAAGAGCCCGATCAGCTCTCCCATCGATCTCGTGATCATTCGGCGCGTTTCCTCGGATTGAATGAATTCCGGCTGATGGGGAATGTGATCCATGACGAGATAACTGGCTCCCGGAAGTCCCCAGAACTTCCGTACCCCCCATGCCCAGACGTGCGCCGTCCGAATCCCGACCGCTTCCAGTGCAGCGGCACGCAACCCCGCTCGCCTGGCCCGCGATCCCCGCAGACTGTTCTTCACCAGATCGTAGAGTCCCCTCGGTTGCCACCGCTTGATGACTAGATCACCCAAACGTCCGACGGTGCAAGCCCCCGCCGACTTCAATATCTGTGCACGAGAGGCCAGGGCCCCTTCCGGATCTTTCAGGACGGCATCAAGCACCCTCGACGGAGGCGCCTCATAGAGATGCCACAGAACATCTCCATACCGCGCCGGCTCTCCTCTGCCGGCCGGCTGAAGAACGGATGCTGAACGTGGATAGCTCGGCACGCGAAGCCGCCATTCAAATCAAGCACGGACACAGCGTCCTGCGATCTCCCGATACACGGCATTGACCTCCGCCGCATGTCGCCGCATAGATAGATATGGGCGAAGTTTGGCGGTCTGCTCGGACATATACAGGCGCGTAGGGGCGTCCCGCAACTTATCCAGGGCATTTGCCAGCGCATCGACGGACTCAGGGGAATTGATGACGAAGCCGTGCTCCCCGTCCCTCATGCATTCGGATGAACCATCATAAGCTGTGGTGATGCAAGGAAGCCCTAACGAGAGCGCTTCCAGAATCGTCCGGGAACAGGGATCATTATAAGTCGGCAGGACACAGACATCGGCCGCGCAATAGAAATCCCACGCCTCCGCCCGGCTGCCCAGAAACCGCACGCGGTCAAGGATCCGCAACTGCTGCGCGTACCGTTCGTAGTGGCCCGCCGCTCCTCGCCCCAATATAAGGAGATACCAGCCCTGCGCAGCCGTCTTGGCCAGGGATTCCAGGATCCGAGCCAGGCCCTTGCGCCGGAAATTATGACCGACAAAAATAGCCACCGGCGCATCGGGCGGAACGCCCACTTCCCGCCGCACGATCCCACGGGCTCGTGCCCGCTCACTTTGATCGAGCGGGGTGACGCTGACGCCGTTGAACACGCGTCGCATGCATTCCGCAGAGAGCCGATACCGCTCCTCTACCTGTCTGCGCACATAGTCGCTCGGGACCACGACGACCGGGGGCGAGGGCCGGGTCAGCAGCCGATGTTCGAGCGACGCCAGCAGCCGCTCTTTTGCGTCCAACAACAGGCCCACGTGCCGCATGAGCCGGGCTACTCCATTCCGCCTGGTCGCCACGGTACGTTCCTGACCCGCCTTCACAATCCCGCCTCGCGGCTGATACATGGTGCACGAAAGACAGGGGCGTACCGCGTGGATGATGTCCCATGGCCGGTCGGCAAGAAACTGTTGAGCATGGTCGACGAAATCCCGATACTGCATTTCGTCGGTCCACCCCGACACGCCCAGGGTATGCACGTGTATCCCGGGATGATCCCAGGCGCTCGTCTGCGTCACGACGTGCACTTCGGGTCCCAGCTCAACCAACTCGGTGAGGAACTCGACCGCCGAACGTTCCATGCCGCCGCGGTTGGGATCGAGATGCTCGATGATGAATGCGACTCTCATCTGTAGATGCGCGTGCCTATCCGCATTCCGTAGATGTTTCGACAGCCTACAGCCGGTGACCGTATTCCATCCAGGACCAAATACGAATCTGATCCAGTACGGCATTCGATGCTTGATAGAGCGCCAGCAGATCGTGACATCGCCGCACCACCGACGCTCCTTTCCGCAGGACGGCCGGCATGATGCCCACGACCGAAGCCAGCGCCAACGCAATCGTTCCCACGATAAAGTCACCGCGTAATCCGACCAGCAGCGTCTGAACCAACATCGCCGGAGACGGACTCTCCGCCTCCACCGCTTCCCTCAGGAGGAAAATGCGCTCAGCCGATTGCAGCACCACGAACAAAATCCACCAGAATAAGAGCTGGCGGCGCAGCGACGAACCCTGGCTTCTTAGCGTCATGATCATGAACCCGCGATCCGTTCGTACACCCGTTCCAATTCATCCACCATGCGGTCGATCGAGTAGGATTCGACGACGGTCGCCCGACCCTGTTTGCCCATCCGGACCCGCAATGCCGGATCATTGAGCAAGTCGGCGATGCGCGCTGCCAGCGCATCCGCATTCCGCGGCGGAACGATAAAGCCCGATTCCTGATCCCGCAAGACATCCGGGATGGACCCTGTCGTGGTGGACACGACCGGCAAGCAGACGGCAAGCGCCTGCATAAGCACTTGAGGGATCGTATCGCCTTCAATCGTCGGGATGGCGAAGATATCGAGGGACCGGAACACATTCAGGAGATCCTCACGGAATCCCAGCAGGAGGACCTCTCGGTTCAATCCCAGCCGGGCCACCTGTGCCCGGATCACCGGCTCTTCCGGCCCTTCGCCGACGATGAGGAATGTCACATCCTCCCGCTGCTTCAACACTTGCGCCGCGGCTTCAATGAAGTAGTAATGCCCCTTATAGTCTCGGAGATAGGAAATGAGCCCGACGAGGTGATGGCCTTGGGGCAGTCCAAGCTCCAGGCGGAGATCCCGCTCCGGCTTGGCCGGGGAGAAATGCTCGACGTCCAGACCGATCGGGAAGGCGGCGACCCGATCCGGCGCCATCCCATCTCGTTCGATCAGATCCCGCCTGGTCCGCTCGCCTCCGGTCACGATGACCATATCCAACAGCCGGCGATACAACAACTGCGTCGCGGCGCTGTTGTTCAATGGGGCGGAGATATGCCTGGTGCGGATGACCTTGGGGCGGGGCTGCACCAGCCTGGCCGCCAGACTGCCGATCCAACTGTCACGAGAGCTGTTCACATGCAGAATCGCGGGTCGTTCACGGCGCAGCAATCGCCGAAACCGGTCGATGGCCAACGGATAACGCCATCGCCCCATGCCGATCGGATCGACGGGAAGCCGCCGCTGTACGGCCATCTGATGAATAGGACTGCCCGGCTCGAGAATCAAGCGGAGGTGATGGCCGCGCTTGAGCAACCGTTCCGCATGCAGCAACACGGCATACTCTTGTCCTCCGACCGTCGTGCTGGATTCCGCGACCAGAATATTCATCCGGATGACGCCGTCAGATTGTAGGTCACTCGAGCCCGAACCGCTTGCAGGACCTGTTCGGGCGTCACACCGGACAGGCAGGCCAAGTGAACCGAATGATGGCACCGCCGGCTCAGGCAAGGCCGACAAGCGACGTCGTGGGTCAGCACCGCGTGGTCGCCGCCGTATGGACCGGTTCGAATTGGATCGGTAGGACCGAAGAGCGCCACGACCGGTGTTCCGACGGCCGCCGCGATGTGCATCGGCCCGGAATCATTCGTTACCAGCGCAGCCGCCTGCCGGAGTAACGTCGGAAGCAGTCCTACCTCAGTCTGGCCAACTAAATCAACCGCTTGAGTCCGCATCAATGATCGGACATGGGCCGCGTCCTCCTGCTCCGAACGGCCGCCGATGAAGACGACCGGCCCCAATCCTTCGTCCGCCAATAAGTCGGCCGTCCGGGCGAAAGATTCGGCCTGCCATCGTTTCGTCGGCCAGCGGGCGGATACGTTCATCGCCACCCAGGGACGAGCCGGGGACACCTGCTCCCGCTGCAACAATTGTTGCACGGTCCGCACATCCCCATCGTCCTGCCGGAACCGGAACGCCGGAACAGCAGGCGGGGAAGCGCCGAGTGCGGCGGCCACCAAAAGATAGCGATCAACCGCGTGCATGTGAGGAGTCGGGACTGGAACCCGTTGCGTGTAAAACAATGGGCTTCCTTCGCGAGCGGTTGCCAACCCGACACGTCGGCGCGAGCCGCTCAACCAGACCATTAAGCCGCTCCGGAACAGTCCTTGGAGATCGACGACCAGATCGAACCGGCCGGCCCGGAGAAGGGGAACTTTCGAGAGCCAGCCGCCGACACCGTTGTCCAGCGCGAGAATGTGATCGACTCCCTCGACCCGTTCGACGAGCCCGGCCCATTGCCGTTTGACCGCCCATGTGACGGACGCCTGCGGAAAATGATTCCTCAATACCGCAAGCGTCGGCAGGGCATGGACAATATCGCCGAGCGAACTGGGCTTGATCAGGAGGAGCCGGTGGACGGTGACATCGGGCGCCATTGTGCATCAGTCTCGCGGCATCAGCTGCAAGTCCGGTGAGACGCGCCTCGCGTCGACTGCATCCTGGAAGATCCAATCTGCCGCCTCAGCCAGTGACGCAGCGATTCGATCGGGCGCCATGCCTCGAGCCTGTAGCTCTTTTTCGGCTTGCGGCCCCGCCGGCCCCGTCATCACGAGCACGCTTCGGATTCCCGCCCGATGCGCCAACTCGATGTCCCGTGCTTGGTCGCCGACCAAATAGGACCGCGACAGATCGACCTGATGATCGACGACGGCTTGATTCACCATCCCGGGGCGTGGCTTTCGACAGGAACAGTGATCATCCGGATGATGCGGGCAAAAATAGACGGCGTCGAGTGTCACGTGCTCCTGCGCGAGCAGGTCACGGAGCCTGGCATGAATCATTTCCAGGTCCCGCAAGGAAAAAAATCCTCGTCCCACGCCGGACTGATTTGTCAGCACGATCAGGCGCGCGCCCGCTTGGCGCAACCGAGCCAACGCCTGGGCAACGCCGGGAAACAGGATCAATTCCTCCGGCGCCTTTACATATCCGGTGTCCTGATTCAAGGTCCCGTCCCGATCCAGGAATACGGTGACGCCGTTGAGCAGACTGGGCGGCTCGCTCGGTGCTTGCGAAGAGGCCGCGCCGGCCGTCGATGATCCGGGCTGCTCCACGTGAGCCCTCGCCGCTTCAACCACATCGTCGACCTGGATGCCCGTCATGCAGCGATGGTCGATCGGACATTCGCGGAGAAGGCAAGGCGCGCAGGCCACATCCCTTCTCACCACGCGGAATCGTCCTCCGAATGGAGCCGTGGTCCGCCAGTCCGTCGGCCCGAATACCGCCACCGTGGGCACGTCAAACGCCGCGGCAATGTGCATGGGTCCGGTATCATTCGTGAGGAATAGCTGGCAGCGCTTCGTGAGGGCCATCAATTCCCGCACCGTCGTCTGTCCGGAGCAGACGACGGATTTCTTCCTGATCCGCGCCGCAATGGACCGGCCCAGATCCTCCTCTCCCTTGGCGCCCAGGATCGCCACCGCCATATGCCGGTCGCCGCGTTCGTATCGTTCACCCAGCCGGTTGACGGCCTCGGCATAGCGATCCGACATCCACCGCTTGGCCCCTCCATAGGTGGAGCCCGGATTGAGGCCGATGAGAAAATCGGACGCGGCGATCCCGGCGTCGGCCAGGCGCGCCGCGATCGCAAGATCCTCTTGCCGCGTCACGACGAGCGCCGGCGCAGGTGGCTCGCCTTCCGCCCCGAACGGCTTCATAAGATTCCAATAGTAGCCGACCTGATGGCGATGTAGGTGTCGCGGGGGCGCCATGACCGGATCTGTAAGGAGCAAGGCGCGGCCGTCCGTGGCATATCCGTAGCGCCGCGGGATCCCGGCTAAAAAGGTCAGCACCGCCGCTTCGAACGCGTTTTGAAGAAGGATGGCCAGGTCGAAACCATGACGGCGGAGGACACGGGCCAATGTCCATTTCCCGGAAAGCCCCGCATGGCGTCCGCGATCGTCGTACACCAACGTGTGATGGATCGCCGGGTGATGCGCGAACAGGTCGGCAATCGACGGCTTTACCAGCAGGGTAATCTCGGCGAGTGGAAACAGTCGCCGCACCGCGCTGATGGCCGGTTCGCTCATGACGGCATCCCCGATCCAGTTCGGCCCCCGGATGACGATGCGGCTGATGCGGTCCTTATGCACAGATGCCCTTCTCGACTGCGCCCGCCGCGGATACGATCAATTCCTCCAGCCGTTCCCGCCCGGCCGAGATGTCGGTCCACAGACGCAGCGCCCAACAAGGATCGTCCGGCATCAGAAGCTCCTTCAATTTTGTGGCATCCTTTTCGGTTGTGATCAGGATGTCGGCCTCCGCCCGCTTGGCCCGCTCACGGATGCCGTTCAGCAACGACCGATGATACCGTGCATGATCCGGCAGGACGGCTGCACCCACGACTGTGAGACCCTCGTTTCGAGCGAGATCATGAAACGCCTCGGCATTTCCGATCCCGCTGAACAACAAAGCCCTCGCTCCGCGGAAGCACGCTATCGGCCGTCGCTCCCCTGTCATGATGTGAATCAGATCATCGGCCTTGAATTGAACCGTGATGGGTTCCGGCAATCGGGCGCACACCTGCCTGACGGAGTTCCACACCGAATCAGCTTGGACCTCGCTGTCGGCCCGCGTCAAGAGGACGGCCGAGGCGCGGCAGGCAGCGGACAGGGGTTCCCGCAGCCGCCCCACCGGCAGCAGGGCCTGGATACCGGCAATATCCGTCGCATCCAACAAGAGCATGTTCAGATCGCGATGCAGTCGCAGATGCTGGTACCCATCATCCAGCAGAAAACAGTCGACCGGATACTGATCGAGCACCCATTGCCCGAGGCGGTACCGGTCGGGACCGACGGCCACAATGGCTGCGGGACAGCGCTGCGCGATGAGATACGGCTCATCGCCGGCTTCCGCCGGACCGACGAGAAGCCGCCCGCCGTCCGAGACCATAAGCGGACGCTTCGGCGACTGCCGCCGGTATCCTCGGCTGAGGACCGCCACCCGTTTTCCTTTCGACAGCAACCACTCGGCAACCAGAATGACTACCGGGGTCTTGCCCGTCCCGCCGACGGTCAGATTTCCGATACTGATGACGGGCCGGGGCAGGCGGTGGGTCGGCAGCCAGCCTCGGCGGTACAAGAAGGCTCGCACTTGCGCCGCCCATCCGTAGGGCCACCCTGCCCACCGCAATGATCGAATGATGGCCGTATGGCCGGATCCGGCGATCATGAGCGGCTGCTTGACACTATGGCGAGAAGGTCACCGGCTGCTGTGCCGGCGGAGACCTCTCGATCGGGCAAGAATGCGGCGATTTGATCAAGGCTCGCTTGCAACGCTCCTTGATTATCTTTCACCACCTGACGGGCCGCCTGTCCCATGCTGATCAATCGAGCCTCGTCCAGCAGCAATTCGGTGATCCGGCGGGCCAATTCGTCCGCATCTCTCACCCTCGCGCCCCCCTCAGCTGTGAGAAGAAGATCGGCCACCTCGGCACAATGGTCGGTATGCGACCCAAAGAAGACAGGCTTCCCCCATACGGCCGGCTCGAGCAAATTGTGTCCTCCGACGGGAACGAACGTCCCGCCGACGAATGCTACGACTGCTTCCTTATAGAGCCAGGCGAGCTCGCCCCTGCTGTCCAGAATGACGACTCTCGGTCCGCTCACCGGCTCCAACCGGCCGCTCTCCATCATACTGCGCCGCATGACCGGTAGGCCGGTCGCACGAACCGTCGCCTCCAGCTGAGCAGCCCGTTCGATATGCCGAGGCGCAAGCACCAAGACAAGCTGCGGCACCTCCCGGCTCACCCGTTGATAGCAGGTCAGTAATTGCTTCTCCTCCTCGGGATGCGTGCTGCCGGCGATGAACAGCCGCTCGTGCTCACCGATGCCGAGTGAGTCCCGAGACAGTGGACGCGCACTCGGAGCGGCCTGCGGCAGCGGTTGGTCGAACTTGATGTTGCCGGTGCGCCTCACTCTCGCCGGATCAGCGCCTAAATCGATCATACGCTCGGCATCCCGCTCCGACTGCATCAAACAGCAGGAGATCGACCGCACCATCCGCCGGTAGAGGGGCCCTATCAGCGCCATCCGTTGCCGCTTGAAAGATCTCGTGGAGAGCCGCCCATTGACCAAGATCGACGGGATTCCACGCCGCTCCAGGATTCGCAGCAGATTGGGCCAGAGCTCGGTCTCGACGAACAGGTACAGGCTCGGCTTCCACAGATCCAAGAACCGCCTGACGGCCCAGGGAAAGTCGAGCGGCGCATAGCGGTGCTCCGCAACACCGGCCAACCGTTGCTCGACCGCCTCCCGGCCCGTCTCCGTGACGGTTGTGACGATGAGGCGATAGCGGGGAAACCGCTCATGCAGCTTGCGCGCGAGCGGCGTCACCGCCACGACTTCACCCAATGAGACCGCATGAATCCAGATGACCGGCCCCGTCCGGCCGGTTCCCCCGGGACGCGACCGACGCCAGCCGAACCGTTCCGGCAATCCCCGCCGGCAGCGTTGCTTGGCGGCGAGAATGATGAGAATAACGGGGGAAGCCAGCAGGAGCAGGAAATTATAGAAGACGTACCAGATCACTGAGATGTCCGTGACACGGCTTGGTCCGCCTGGAGCGTCATACGGTTGAGCGCCTCCTCCAGCTCGATCCGTTTCTGCTCCAGTTCGGATGGCCCGGCCTCCGGCGGGACAATGATGGGCGTGCCCCATAAGAAAAGACCGCGCGAGAACGGGTAGGGCAAGATGAACCGGTCCCAGCTCGCGAACTGTTTTTTTTTGAGCAGCCGAATGCCAAGGGAACGATGGGAAGTCCCGTGGCCTTTGCCAGTTGTACCACGCCCATCTTCGCGACCTGGCGTGGCCCTTTCGGACCGTCCGGCGTAATGACGAGGTCCACCCCTGACCGGCCGAGGCGGATCAACTCCCTCAACGCTTCCGTGCCGCCTCTCGTGCTAGATCCTCTCACGGACTGCAAGCCGAACCGGGCAATGATCCGATGGATCAACTCGCCATCACCGTGCCGGCTGATGAGGACATATGCCCCGGACCCGCGATAGGCGAGCGGCATCATGAGCTGCTGTGCGTGCCAGAACGCGATGATCATTCTCTTACCCTGCGCCAGCAACGCATCCACGGGCTGCGCGCCTTCAACCCGTATGCCGATGCTGTGACCCAACAGGCGAATCGTTCCATAGCCGATCGCGGGCACGCAGGAAAGCTTGGCCCTCGAAAGCAGCGGCTTCAGCATGTCGTCAAAATAAGAGCAAATGGCTTATAGCTGATGGCTAATGGCACGAACAAAGAGAGAACTAGCCCTAAAACGAAAAAATTCTGCCGAGACATCATGCTAAACCAGCGTCTGGATCGATTTCCTGCTATTGGCTATCAGCCATACGCTCTTTGACCCGCTTTCACGTCGCGTCGGCGAATTGCATCGAATAGAGCCGCTTGTAGATGCCGCCTCGCTGCAACAATTCCTCATGCGAGCCGATCTCCATGATCCGTCCCCGATCCAGCACCACGATCCGATCGGCGTTTTGAATGGTCGACAACCGGTGCGCGATGACCAGCGTTGTGCGATGACGCATCAGGTTCGCGAGCGCCATTTGGACGACTCGCTCTGATTCCGTGTCCAGGGCGGAGGTCGCTTCATCCAAAATCAGGATCGGCGGATCGCGCAAGATCGCGCGCGCGATGGCCAGTCGCTGGCGCTCACCTCCGGAGAGCTTGAGGCCCCGTTCGCCGATCACGGTATTATAGCCGTCCGGCAGCCGGATAATGAACTCATGGGCATAGGCCAGGGTCGCCGCCTGCACCACGTCATCGTCGGAAGCACCGCTTCGGCCGTAGGCGATATTGTTCCGCACCGTGTCATCGAAGAGCACGACCTCCTGAGAGACGATCCCGATTTGCGCGCGCACGGACTGAAGCGTGCAGTCGCGAAGGTCCACCCCGTCGATGAGGATGCTGCCGCCGGTCGGTTCGTAGAAGCGAGGGAGCAAGCTCACGAGGGTCGTTTTTCCGCTCCCGCTGCTGCCCACGAAGGCGACGATCTCGCCGGCTTGAACTTTTAGATCAACCGCGCTCAGGGCCGACAACGTGTGGCCGTCATACCGGAACGACACCTCCCGGAACTCAAGGGAATTCGTAATCGCCGGAATCTGCACGCGTCCCTTGTTGGCCTGGTGCTCCGTTTCCATGTCAAGCACCCCAAACACCCGCTCGGCCGCGGCCAGCGCTTGCTGGACCGTGTTATTCGCCCCGGAGAGACGGCGGATCGGAGAATAGGCCATGAACATGGCGGCCAAAAAAGAAAAGAAGGCACCCGGCGTCATTTCGTCATGGATGACCAGATACCCGCCGTACCAGATGATCCCCGCGACTCCGAGGACACCGATGACTTCCATGTGAGAAGACCCGAGTGAAGAGACCTGAATGGCCTTCATCGTCGTGTGCACAAAGGCTTTATTGCTGCTGATAAAACGCCTGGCCTCTTCCTCCTCCCGCCCAAACGACTTCACCATCCGGATGCCGGCCAATGCCTCCTGGAGGGTCGAAGCCATATCGCCCATGCGCTCCTGACCCCGGGTCGCCAACGCCCGCAACTTCTGGCCCATTCGCACCATCACGGTGACCGAAATCGGCACGACGACCACCGAGACGGTCGCCAACTTCCAGTTCTGATAAAAAATCACTCCCATCATGGCAAGGAATGTCAGACCTTGTTGAAACAGATCCTTCACTACTCCTGCGACGGCATTCGCCATCAACGAGACATCGTTGATGACGCGCGACACGAGGCGCCCTGAGCTGTTCGTATCGTGATACCGGATCGGCAGGTGCACCAGCTTGAGAAAGAGCTCTTCTCTGATGTCGGCGATGACTTGGTTGCCGATGTAGTTCATCAAATAATTCTGGCCGTAATTGAACAGGCCTTTCAGCACAGCGACGGTCAGGATCGCCAGGGGAAGCAGGACGAGGAGCCGCTCGTCCTTGCTGATGAAAAGTCCATCCAGCACCGGCCGCACCAGCCAGGCGTAGGCGCCCGACAGTCCGGCCACCAGCAAGGCGCAGACGAATGCCGCGACGAGGCGCAGCCGATAGGGTTGCAAATACCGAATGAGCCGCCAGTACTGATTCATGCCCGACACTCCGTCAACACGATCTCGGCGGCGCGTTGTGATGCGCCCGGTCGTCCGAGCGCCTCACGAACCGCCCGCAAGGCCGCTTTCATCTCATCATAGACCTGGGTGTCCTGCAACAAGCGAGCGGCTTCCCGGCAGAGTCGATCGGCAGTGGCGTCCTGTTGAATCAATTCGGGGACAATTTTGCGTCCGGCTACGAGGTTGACCAACCCGATGCAATCGACAGTGATCAACAACCGCGCCAGCCAATAGGTCGGCCAGGTCGTGGCGTAGAGGAGGATCATCGGCGTGCCGACGACGGCGGCCTGCAAGGTGGCGGTCCCGGACGCCACGAACAGAAGATCGGACACGGCCATCACTTCGCTTGCCTGCCCGTGCACCACCCGGACGGGCACGCGACTCTGAGCAAGACATTCCTGGAGCAGCGCATCCGGAACCGAGGGCGCCTGCGCGAGGAGGAATTGCATGCCTGGCTCGGCGGCCGAGAGACGAGCCGCCGCCTCGAGCATGACAGGGAGCAGTGATCGGATCTCCCCTTGCCGGCTTCCGGGCAATAACCCGATCAGACGCCGGTCTTCAGGTAGATCAAAGCGTTTGCGCAATTCGGTTCGATCATACGAGGACTCCACCTCATCGAGCAACGGATGGCCGACGAAGGTGCAGCGCACCCCCGCACGCTGATAGAGCTTCGCTTCAAACGGCAGAATCACCACGACATGGTCCACGCGGCGCTGAATCCAACGGATGCGACGCGGCCGCCAGGCCCAAATCTGTGGAGCGATATAATAAAGCACGCGCCGCCCCGCGGCCTTGGCAACACGCGCAAAATGAAAGTTGAGTCCAGGATTGTCGATGAGAACGATCAGGTCCCATGCTTCGCTGCGGATGACCCGGCGGATCCTCATGACGCGCTGGATGATGGGTTTGACCGCGGCGGGTCCGATCAGGCCCATCACATCCAGCTGTACGACGTTCGGGATCAGCTCGACTCCAGCAGCCCTCATCCGCGCGCCGCCGATGCCGACGATCGAGAACGAGGGGTCCATCTGCTTCAAAGCGCGAGCCAAATTGGCCCCGTGCAGATCACCCGAGGCCTCCCCGGTGATGATCAGAATGCGCGGCATGTTCCTCGCTTGCAAGTAGAAACCGGCCGATGGGTCCCGCGTTGCGTTCTTACGAAGCCGACGACGGGCCGGTCAGGTTCGCATCGGCGCCGGCGCTATGGCGTTCCAGGAACTGCGCGATCGCGTCGAGGACCTGATGGGCGAGTTCAAGAACAGCCAATCCCGCTTCGCCCCCCACCACCGGCTGCCTTCCCGTCGCGACCGCTTGGAGAAACGACTCCACTTCGAGCTTGAGCGGCTCTTCCTCACTTCCCCGGAAATGCTCCACTTCAATCGTCGGCCGTTCTCC
Organism: Nitrospiraceae bacterium; assembly: GCA_035250505.1. Classification (GTDB taxonomy): domain Bacteria; phylum Nitrospirota; class Nitrospiria; order Nitrospirales; family Nitrospiraceae; genus DASSBQ01. Next base: position 18,352 of record DATFFC010000149.1, read on the forward strand.
CGGCTCCTGCAGCCGGCGGCTGATCATCCCCTGCCTTGTCTGGAAATCGATGGAGACATACCGGTCGCGCTGGAAAATCCGGAGGCGCCGCATCTTCGTGGTCGAAACCCGGCTCGAAGTGAGATTGGCCACGCACCCGCCCGCGAAGACGATGCGGGCATTCGCGATGTCGATATTCCGGGATAACACCGGGACACCGGCCGCGCGCACCTCTTCCAGCGGCCCCGGTGCAAACGACAGAATCAGGTCAAGGTCATGAATCATGAGATCCAGGACGACATCGACATCCGTGCCTCGGTCTCCGAAGGAGCTCAGCCGGTGGCACTCGACGAAGGCCGGTCGGTCGATATGTTGCCGCATGAGCTGCATGATCGGATTGAACCGCTCGCTGTGCCCGACCTGTAATAAGCAGCCTCGATCCCGCGCAATCTGAATAAGCTCCCGGGCTTCGCCCGGCGTGACGGCCACCGGCTTTTCCACCAAGACATGCTTACCCGCGTCGAGACAGGTCTTGGCCAGCATGTAGTGAGCCGATGTGGGCGCGGCGATACTGACCGCCTCCACCTCTTGAAGCAGCGCCTTGGCTTGCGGATACACCTGAACTCCGTGCCGGTCCGCGATCAGCCTGGCCCGGCTCGGGTCCGTATCCACCACGCCGACCAACGTCGACCCGGGAAGCGTGGCGTATTGGCGCGCATGGTGCTGCCCGAGATGACCGACCCCGATCACGCCCGTCCGGATCCGCTTCATCTGTCGGTCCATTGACGACGACCACCGAGCTCGCCAAGGCCGGTGGCCGTCATATCCTGGTCAACCCTACAATCGCGATCCCGGCCCGCTCGGCTTTCTGAATGGTCTCCTCCCGATCCAATAATACGCTGCGCCCTGCTTCCAGCGCGAGCGCGGAGGCCTTGACGGAAACCATGACTTCGATCGTTTTCGGCCCTACGGCCGGCAGATCAAATCGCAGGTCCTGTTGCGGCTTACATCGCTTGACGACAATCGCGCCTTCTTGGGCGAGTTCGCCGCCCCGCCGTATCGCGCCGTCGGTCCCTTCGACCGCCTCGACCGCCACCACCACGCTATCCTTGACGACGATGCATTGCCCGATATCGAGCGACCCGATATGGTGGGCCACCTCCCACCCGTACCGAATATCCTCCCATTCCTTCTTCGTCGGTTCACGTTTCGTCAACGAGCCTTCATCGACCAGGACGCCTTGCAATCCGAAGGTCGACTCCCTGATCGTAATCCCTTCACGTTCCAACTCGGCGGCGATTTCGCGGAGGATTTGGTCGTCTTTGTACCGGAAGAGGCGTGCGGCCAAGGCCAGCGCGCGAAAGTCCGGCCGCACGGTGGTGAAGACATGCGTTTTCTTGATCCCGCCCAGCATGACGGCTTCGCACACACCGTCGCCCTTCAAGGCGTTGATGAGCTTGTTGAACTGGCCGATCTTGATCCAATGGATGCGCTCGACGTGATCCGCCAAGGCCGGTTCGGTTTCGCCTTCATGGGCCACCGCAGAGACGGTATAGCCCATCCGCCGGGCGTTGTCGGCAAAAATAATCGGGAAGCGCCCGTTTCCGGCAATGAGGCCGATCCGGCGGCCGGTCGACGGGCCGGGATCAGCTTCGCCGCCGGCAGTCGGCGCCTCACTCTTCCTCATGTTCCTGGTCCTTTCCGACCGAGTGACAAATGCCTCGCTTCGTTCCTTCCATGAAAGACGTGACTTGCAAGACGTCCGGATTGTCCTTGAAGGATTCCTTCGCAAGCTTGACCGCCTCCGCCACTCGATGGCCGGATCGAAACAACAGATCGTACGCGTGCTTGAGGACCGCAATGCGCTCCGCCGAGAAGCCGTGGCGGCGCAGGCCGATGCTGTTCAGCCCATACATACGCGCCCGATAGCCCCCCGCCGCCCGCATGAACGGAGGCAGATCTTGACCGAGGGCGCAGCAGCCCCCCACCATCGAGTAAGGGCCGATCCGGACGTATTGATGGATGCCCGAGAGCCCGCCGATGATCGCGTGGTCGCCGATATCAATGTGTCCCGCCAAGCTGGCGGCATTGGCCAAAATCAAATGATTTCCCAGATGACAATCGTGCGCGACGTGGACATAGGCCATGAGAAAATTATGGTCCCCGATCGTCGTCTTCCCGCCGCCCTGCACGGTCGCGCGGTTGACCGTTACATACTCACGCAGGATGTTATGATGACCGATAATGACCTTGGTCGGCTCCCCTTTGTACTGCAGATGTTGCGGCGGTCCCCCGACCGACACAAAGGGATGCAATTCGCACTCGTCGCCGATCTCGGTCCATCCTTCCACGCAGACGTGCGACAAGAGCCTCGTGCGTTTGCCCAGCCGAACATGTTCGCCCACCACCGCATAGGGGCCGACTTCGACATCGTCCGCCAATTCGGCTTTCGAATGTATCACCGCTGTCGGATGAATCTTCACTCACACCTCCTCAGGAAGCCGCCGATGATCTGACCCACGAGTCTCTTGGCGCGTCCGGGCATCGCCAGTCATGTTCCATTCGCCGCCTTTTCTTCCGTCACCATCGCCGTCACTTCCGCCTCGCAGACCAGATCCTCCACCACGAACGCCCGTGCCTTCATCTTCCAGAACGGCGGCCGTTTCTTGATCACATCGATTTCAAACCGGAGTTGATCGCCGGGCACGACCGGCTTGCGAAACTTGGCCTGATCCACGCCGGTGAGATAGACGACCGGCCGGGCGACATGCCCCAGCGATTTGAACGCCAGGACTCCGCCCGCCTGCGCCATGGCTTCAAGAATCAGCACACCCGGCATCACAGGGCGGCCCGGAAAATGCCCTTGAAAAAACGGCTCATTGATCGTGACATTCTTAATCCCGACGATCCGGCGATCGACTTCCAGCTCACGGATTTGGTCCACGAGCAGGAAGGGATACCGGTGCGGCAATAAGGCCTGAATCTCGGCCACATCCATCCCTGACATCAGTCCTGCCTCCTCATTAACGTATGGTGTGGATCATTTGTTCTGGCGATCCAATTCTTTGACCACCTTATCGGTCAAATCGACCGAGGGGTGATAATACATCACGATCTTGACGGCCCCCTCGCTCCCCTTATCGATGACCGCCGTATAGCCCTCCTTCTGTGCAATGACCAACGCCGCCTCCCGAATCTTCTTCGAGTATTCGGCGACCATGTTGCGCTGCTTCTCTTGCACTTCGCGATTGAATTCTTGAATGCGACGTTGATAGGCCTCCAGTTTGGTCCGGAACAGGTCCTGCTTTTCTTTCTTGGCTTCTTCGGACAGCGCCGGATCCTGCGCGGTTTTCTCCAAATCCTTGAGTTCCTGATCATCCGCTTCGACGATCCGCTGGCGTGTCGCGGAATAGCTTTTCATTTCTTCCAGGGCGCGCTTGCCGGCCGCGCTTCGCTCGATCACCGCCTGTTGGTCGATGATCGCCACCTTAAACGGTTCGGCTGCAACCGCTTGCTGAGCCATCGCAGCCGCCGCGAGGATCGCGCCTCCGATAATGAGGTGCTTCATGATTTTCCTCCTTTAACCCAGCCCGCATTATTCATGAACGCTTGTACTGCAATGGCCGACTCGTATGTTTAAACATAGAAGTCAGCTAAGGTGCTTTACTCCCGCGCCAAATCAATTCGTGGCGCTCGACCTCGCAAGCGCGGGAACGACGCACCTGCACACGAAGTCGGTGGCCAAAAACCTCTCCGCCGCGAGTTGATCGAACGCGGCGGCTCAAGCGAAGCTTGGTGTGGCGGGCCATCATGGAAACTCCCGGTTGAACTCCTCGATGACTTGCGCCGACAGGTCGACCGAGTCCTCAAAATAGATGGTCGGACCCCCTCGTCCTCGGTCGATGATCACTTGCACATCGTGGCGTTTCGCGATCTTCGCCGACACCGCCTCGATTTTGTCTCGAAATCCGTCCAACACGTCCTTTTGCTTATCCTGCACTTCGCGATTGAGTTCCGTGACCTTCTGCTGGTATTCGGCCATACGGCGGCGGAACTGCTCCTCGCGCTCGCGCTTGGCGGTCGGGCTGAGGACGCTGCCCTGCTTCACGAAATCCTCTTCCAGCCGGCGCAGTTCTTTCTCTTCCAACTCTATGAGCGCCTGCCGGTTCTTGGTAAACGACGCCAAGGTTTCACGCGCCTTCTTGCCCGCGCTGGTTTCATTGAGGACGCGTTGCGGATCCACCACACCGATGCGGGTCACCGGCGGGCCCGCCGGGTCGCCCGATTTACAGCCGCCGCCGGCGGCTAGGATCAATACCGCAGCTCCCCATAGTACAAATGCCTTCATACCCCTCCGCATGCAGCCATTGCAGTAGAAATGCTCGGATAGTATCGGCTAGAACAACGAGCCGATGGTGAACTCAAAGACGCCCTTTCGCTCATTAGGATTGGGATCCAGATTAATGCCGTAGGCCGCCCGCAAAGGCCCGAACGGTGAAATCCACCGTCCTTCTATGCCCGCCGTCGGCCGCAGATTGAAATTCACCGATTCGTTGTCGTCGAAGCCTTTCCCATAATCGAAGAAGATCACGCCGTTGAGTTTGGCCTCCGAGGAGATCGTGAAAATAAAGTCGTTGTTGATGATCAACTGGCTCGCGGCGCCGAGCAGGGAACCACTGGGCGTGACCGGTCCCGCGCGCCCGAAGACGAATCCGCGCATGGTGTTGATGCCGCCGACGAAAAACCGTTCCGTGAGCGGAATCGGACTTTCGCCCAATCCTTCCGCCACCCCGTAGCGCGCGCGGACGGAGAACCGGGTGTCGTAGAGCAACGGCGTGTACTTAATCACATCGACATAATATTTGTAGAAGTGATTCGTGCCGCCCAGCGCCGGCGTCCCGTAGTCCACTCCCACCATAAACCGCCACCCCGTCCGCGGGTCGAGATAGTAGTCGCGCGTGTCGCGGAACACCGAGGTCCTGAACCCCGTCGACGACTGGGTGCCTAACTGATTACAGACCAGCGGGATCTGATCCGGACATATTCCCGGCTGCGGGTCCCGATAATTCAATTGCTCCCCGAAGAAACTCACGCTGGCGTTGACGTACTCGGACAGCCACCGGCTCCACGCCACGCTCGCGCCGGATTTCGATTCAAAATAAGTAATGTAGTTGGTCATCGTCCGGTAGACGTCCAGCTGCAGCGAATTGTAGGAGTCGTTCACATACGGGTTGCGGAAGGTGATAAGGCCCAGGGTGCGCCGCTGGCCCAATTGGCCCCGGATGCGCCCCAGCCAACCGCGGCCGCCGAGATTGCCTTCCGTGATGTCGGCGATCGCAACCAATCGATCGAGAGTGCTGAACCCGCCGCCGATGCTGAACTGCCCGGTGGGCTTCTCTTTGACTTTGACATTGAGGTCCACCTTGTCGCTTTCCACCTGTTGGGGCAGGATTTCCACCGTCTCGAAAAAATTCAGGTTGTTCAACCGCTGGAAACTGCGCTTCAACGCCGTGGTATCGATCACATCCTGCTCGTCCACCCGCAACTCCCGGCGGATGACGTTGTCCCGGGTCTTGTCGTTCCCGTTGATGTGAATCTGGCGGATCCGCATCATCTCGCCTTCCTTGATGTTGAAAATGATGGTTGCCGTCTTCTTGTTGTTGTCGGAGTTCACGTTCGGGACGACATCAGCAAAGGCGTAACCTCGGGCGCCGTAGAGATCCGTGATGCGCGTGATTTCGCTGCGGATCTTGGCTCGCTGGAAAATCTCGCCGGCTCTGATACTCAATCCTTCCCGCAACTCGCTGTCTTCAAAGACGGTGTTGCCGCGAAACCCGACCTCGGCGACGGTGAACGGTTCGCCTTCCACCACGGAATAGTGAACCATAAACCACTTCTTATCCTCGCTGAGCTCGATTTCCGGCTGGCTGATCTGCACATTCATGTAGCCTTTATTGAGGTACAGTTCGCGCACACGTTCGATATCGTTGACGACTTCCTCCCGTTTCAGAATACCGGCATCGGAAACGATGGATGGGAGTTTCAGTTGGGTAATGAGGCCGTACCAGGGGATCCATTCGCGCGTGGCCGTCACCTTGAAGACTTCGTCCTTTGTCAAGGCGCGCATCCCCTCGTAGGTGACGGTCTTGATCCGTGCCTTTTCGCCCTCTTTAATGAAAAATGTGAGCCGCTTGCGGTCTTCTTCGATGGTCTGAACGACCGGGATCACCTGGCAGTTGTAGTACCCGTCCTCCTGATAGGCGAGCCGAATCTTGTCCGCACTTTCCTTGGCTTGTTGTTGATCCAGAAATGATTGGTTCTTGATGGTGATCTTCTCTTTCAGCTTGTCGTCGCTCAGATTCTCATTGCCGTCGAAGACGATGTCCGTAATGAAGGGTTTTTCCCGGACGACAAAGATGACGCCTATGCCGTCGGCCGCGGGCTCCGTTTCCACCCGCACGTCTTCGAAAAACCCCGTGTCATACAGAGTCCTGATCTGGGAGCGAAGCGCATCGGCCGTATAGGGATCGCCGGCTTTGAGCGTCATCCGTCCCTGTATTGCGTCCAATTCGATATGTTTGTTTCCGCGAATTTCGACCGCCTTTACGCGCGGGGCCGCGTCCTGTGCGGCGGCCTCAAGAGGGGCCAGCATCGCGTACAGCATGATCAGTCCAAGCGCCAGACTCCACGCTCGGCGCCGGCGGCTTCCCGCATCGATCACTCTAGCCCGCATTAGTCATAAACGGCTTTCTGCTGTCATCGCGGGCCTGAGCGGTTAACCAATTACTAACCCAATCACTAGGGTATCGACACTCGCGCAAAGCCGGGCGTTCGACCCCGCATCGCCGAGGCGATGCGCCTCTTCGCTCTCCTTTCCAAGGTCTCGGAATGCGCGCACCGGCTGTACTTACGTGTCTCCTCGGTCTGAACGGAGCAGGTAAATGGTCTTCAGGCGCCGACAACGTGGATGTTCGCGAGCCCGCTCAATCGGAACAATCAAGAACGGCGCGTCTTCGGTCGCGCGACGCGTTTGGCGAAACAGGCAGGTCACCGACTTCTACGGCTGAGGTCACCGAAGCGCCATGCCGAGCGCAACGTCATCGAGAAATTTACTGAGCGTCAGCAGGGAATCTAAAACTCCCGGATTATATTGAGCACATCCTGCAATGTAAAGAATTTTTGAGGTGATGCATGATGGGGCGCCATGCGCGCGAGAGACTTTGCCCCCGTGTATAAGGCCAAAGGGCAACCTTGACATCACCTACCCCATCACATAGTATCGCCCGTATGACGAAATTGGATGTGCGTAAAGCGATTATCCCTGCGGCGGGTCTGGGGACCCGCTTTCTGCCGGCCACCAAGGCCTCTCCCAAGGAAATGTTGCCCCTCGTGGACAAACCGCTGATTCAGTACGTGGTCGAAGAGGCGGTGAACTCGGGTATTGAGGACATCATCGTGATTACCGGACGGGGGAAGCGGGCGATCGAGGATCATTTCGACCGCTCGCTGGAACTCGAAGAGAACCTCAAAGGTAGCGGCAAAGCTCAGGTTTTGAATCAAATTCGACACATCTCCAACCTGGCCAACTTCTGCTACGTGCGACAGTCCGAGGCGCTGGGCTTGGGCCATGCCGTTCTTTGCGCGCAACACCTCATCGGCAATGAGCCGTTTGCCGTCATCCTTGGCGACGAAATCATCGATGCTCCGGTGCCGGGACTCGCTCAGCTCATTCATATTTACAAAAAGCGGCGGGGAGCGGTGCTCGGTGTCCAGGAAGTCCCGCCTCAAGAAGTGAGCCGCTACGGCATTGTCTCGGCCCGTCGCATGGGAAACGGGCTGCATCGGGTCTCTGATCTCGTCGAGAAACCGGCGCCGGCCGACGCGCCTTCGAATCTCGCGGTGATCGGCCGCTACGTGCTGCCGCCCGAAATTTTCCCCATCTTGCGAAAGACGCAGCCCGGCAAGAACGGAGAGATTCAACTCACCGACGCTCTGCGCCAACTCGTGAAGCAAGGCCCGATGTTCGCCCATGAAGTGCAGGGCCAGCGGCATGACGCCGGCGATAAATTGGGGTTCCTCATCGCCACGGTGGAGTTTGCTTTGAAGAATCCGTCCCTTGGGCCATCGTTTGCGGATTTCCTACAGCAACGTCTGCGCTCCACCGCGACGGCGGTACGGCGCACTCCGAACGGCCGCCCGTCATCCTTTCGAGAACGTGCCGCGAGCAAAGCATGATCCGCCTGCATCCGGGCGGGAAGACTTGTCGCGCGAAAGTCGGCAGGTGAGCCGCTTCGTCGCCGTCTCATAGGAATTCTCATGGCAGAATCGTCCGAACAGGATTTTCAGGCCTCGCAAAACATCGAGCCGCCCGATCAGTTGCCTCTCCTCCCGGTCAGGGACATCGTAGTCTTTCCCTATATGGTCCTGCCTCTATTCGTCGGCCGTGATATGTCGATCAAGGCGATCGAAGCGGCGCTGGCCGGCAACCGCATGATCTTCCTGGCCACGCAAAAGTCACTCGACGTGGAAAATCCCAAGCCGGAAGACATTCATGCCGTCGGCACGGTCGGCATCATCATGCGGATGCTGAAATTGCCCGACGAGCGGATCAAAATTCTCGTTCAGGGGCTCACCAAGGGCAAGATTCAGGACTACATCCAAAACGATCCGTACTATTCGGTTCGGATTGAAAAGCTGGCCGAATCCAAGCTGACCGGCTCATCGCTGGAAACGGAAGCGGTCATGCGCACGGTCAAGGAACAGATTGAAAAGATCGTGAGCCTGGGGAAGGTCCTGATCCCCGACGTGATGGTCGTCATTGAAAATCTGGAGGATCCGGGCCGGCTCGCCGACATGGTGGCCTCCAATCTCGGGTTGAAGGTCGATGTCACGCAGGCGGTTCTCGAAGTCGTCGACCCCATTCAACGCTTGAGACACGTCAGCGAGATTTTGGCGAAAGAAATCGAAGTCCTCTCGATGCAGCAAAAGATTCAGGCCCAGGCGAAAGGCGAGATGGACAAGACCCAGCGCGAGTATTTCCTCCGCGAACAGCTCAAGGCGATTCAGAAAGAGTTGGGGGAACTGGACGAACGGGCCGAAGAAGTCGCCGAGTTCCGCAAGCGGATCAAGGACGCCAAGATGCCCGAAAAGGTGCTGAAGGAAACCGAAAAGCAGCTCAAACGACTTGAAAAAATGCACCCCGACACCGCCGAGTCAGCGACCGTCCGCACCTACCTGGAATGGATGGTGGAACTGCCTTGGAACAAGAAATCCAAGGACAATCTGGACCTGAAAGCCGCGATGAAGGTCCTCAACGAGGATCACTACGATCTGGAGAAGGTCAAGGAGCGCATCGTCGAATATCTCGCGGTCCGCAAACTCAAAGAGAAGATGAAGGGGCCGATTCTCTGCTTCGTCGGACCTCCCGGCGTCGGCAAGACCTCGCTCGGCAAATCGATCGCGCGGGCCCTTGGCCGCGAGTTCGTCAGGATCAGCTTAGGCGGCGTCAGAGACGAGGCTGAGATCAGGGGACACCGCCGGACGTATGTCGGCGCCCTGCCGGGTCGCATTATTCAAGGGATGAAGCAGGCCGGCACGAATAATCCCGTCTTCATGCTCGACGAAGTGGACAAGGTCGGGATGGATTTTCGCGGCGATCCCTCGGCCGCCTTGCTGGAAGTGCTTGATCCGGAACAGAACAACGCCTTTAGCGACCACTATCTCGGTGTCCCATTCGATCTGACCGAGGTCATGTTCATCACCACGGCCAATCTCATCGATCCGATTCTGCCGGCGCTGCGCGACCGCATGGAGATCATCGAGATTCCGGGTTATACCGAGGAAGAAAAGCTGGGCATTGCGCAGACCTATCTTATCCCCCGGCAGATGACCGAGCACGGCATCACCGAAAAGCACATTCGGGTCTCCGAACCGGCGCTGAGGCAAGTCATCGCCCATTACACCCGCGAGGCGGGCGTCCGCAATCTGGAACGCGAAATAGCGAATATCATGCGGAAGGTGGCGAAGAAGGTGGCCGAAGGCAAGACGCAATGCCATGTGATCGATTCGGAGCACCTGCATAAGTATCTCGGCGTGCCCAAATTCCTACCCGAAACGGAACTCGAGCACGACGAAGTCGGCGTCTCCACCGGTCTTGCCTGGACGGAGACCGGCGGCGATGTGTTGTATATCGAAGCAACCGTCATGAAAGGCAAAGGCCAGCTTACGTTGACCGGACACCTGGGCGATGTGATGAAGGAGTCGGCGCAGGCGGCATTGAGCTACGTGCGGTCCCGGGAGAAGACCTTGCGCATCAATCCCGATGTTTTCGCCAAGAACGACATCCACATCCACGTGCCGGCCGGCGCCATTCCTAAAGACGGACCATCCGCCGGCATCACCATGGCCACGGCCATTGCCTCGGCGTTATCTCAGATTCCCGCCCGCCGTGATCTCGCCATGACGGGCGAGATAACGTTGCGAGGCCGGGTGCTCCCGATCGGCGGACTCAAAGAAAAGATCCTCGCCGCCAAGCGGGCCAAATTGTCGATGGTGGTGCTGCCGAAACGAAACAAGAAAGACCTTGAGGAAATCCCCAAACATATCCTGAAAGGAATCGACTTGGCCTTCGTCGACACGATGGATGACGTCATCCGAACGGCCCTGCGACACAAGAATTCGGCTCGTCCCCCGGCCAGATCGTCGCGTCCTTCTCACCAGAGGGCGCCGCGCCCCGGCAAATCCCGTCGCGTCGCAGACTCGCCTCGCCGCGGACCGGCGCCTCCGACGGTCTCACCGCAACTCTCGTATTAGTATGCAGCGGGGCATTGTGTCCCGAGGAAGCTATCAACCGGGGGAGTTCGCCCTGATTGAGAGCCTTCGTGCCCGCTATGCATCCAAGGACTCAGGACTCGTTCGGGGCATAGGCGAAGATGCGGCTGTCATTCGGGCGCCGCGCCTCGAGTGGGTCGTATTGACCACCGACCTGCTCGCCGAAGGGGTGCATTTCGACCTGGCCACGACATCCCTTGAGGACGTCGGATATCGAGCCGCCGCGTGTAATCTCAGCGATATCGCCTCCATGGGAGCCCGGCCTCGATATCTCCTCGTGGCGGTCGCCATTCCACCGGCGGTACGCACCACCGAGATCCAGCGCTTGTATCGAGGATTGATGCAGGCCTGCCGGCCCTACAGGGTTCATTTGGTCGGCGGCGATACGTCGGCATCCAGCCAAGGTCTCTTCATCAGCGTCACGCTGGCCGGCACTGTTGAAGAGAAGCGAGCCCTACGTCGCGACGGCGCTCGCATCGGAGATCGGCTGTACGTGACCGGAACCTTGGGTGATTCCCGCGCCGGTCTGATGATATTGACGGCCGCGAAACGGAAGTCCCACGCACCACTCTCCCCGTCACGACGACCGGCCGTCGATCGCTTTTTACTCCGACGTCACCACCGGCCGACCGCGCGCATCGCCGAAGGGCGGTGGCTCGCGGCAGGCCGGTTAGCCACCGCCGCCATCGACCTTTCCGACGGACTCGCCGGAGACGTGCGGCACCTCTGCGCGCAGAGTCGCGTCGGAGTGGAGGTCAACCGAGCGTCCTTGCCGATTTCCCGACCGTGCGCGATATTCGCCCGCAGACACGCTGTGGATCCTGCTGATCTGGCACTGGCCGGAGGCGAAGACTACGAGTTGCTGTTTACCGTCCGGCCGTCGGATCAGGCGAGGCTGGAACGCGATGCCGCTCGACTCAAGTATCGTTGCACCTGTATCGGACAAATCAAACCCGCTTCCTTCGGAATCCGAATCCGAGCCGAAGACGGATCGCTCGCGCCGCTGGTGGCCGACAGCTATGAACACTTCAGAACCGTCTCCTGATCCCCGCGAGACCCGGATGACCGCATCGAGTGATGTTCGTTCACTGTTCAGGCGACTCCTGCATCTGCACGAGTCACCTCATCGAACCGCCTTGGCATTTGCCGTCGGCGTCTTTATCGCCTTTTCCCCGATCTATGGACTCCATACGGCCATGGTCGTCCTCTGTACCTGGGCCTTCGGGCTGAATTTCATTGCGCTTTTTGCCGGGGCGTTCATCACCAATCCCTGGACCCTCGTGCCGATTCTCGGGGCTACCTTGTGGACCGGCGCACTGATCATGGGCGAGGCCGGCCGCCTTCCCCCTCTCACGTGGGACGACCTTACCTTTGCCGGTATTTACCAGCAAGTCATGCCGTATGCCGTGCCGTTTTTCGTGGGAGGCATGGCCCTCAGCATTGTCGGGGCCCTTATTGCGTACCCGCTGGCCTATTTCATCATTTGTAAGTACCGGCATCCGCAAGCAGCCACGTCCGTTGCGCCGTTGCCGCCTTCCGGCGACGTGGGCTAAGATAGTTTCACTTGCTTTCCCTATGAAGCCCCGTCTCTCGCCTGCTCCATCGCCCTACGACGGTTCGGCGCTGATCGCCGATCCGATCCACGAATATATTTCCTTCACGGTTCCGTATACGACGCCGGACGGCAGCGAACGGACGGAGAAGGATCTCATCGACTCGCCATGGGTCCAGCGCCTTCGCTATGTGTATCAATTGCAAAGCGCCCGATGGGTCTATCCTTCGGCGGAACATAGCCGGTTCGTGCACTCTCTCGGCACGATGCACGTAGCCGGCCGGTTCGCACGCCATCTTTATCCATTCCTGAAGAAAGCCGTTCCCGGCGTTCCGTCGGCGAATTTTATCGAAGAATTCCTTCGTGTGACGGCGTTGGTGCATGACATCGGCCACGGGCCGTTCTGCCATTTTTTCGACGACAATTTCCTGCTTGGATTCGGGCTGACGCACGAACGGTTGGGCCAGCTCATCATCCGCGACTTTTTGGGTCCCCTGATCAGGAAAATCCGGCGCAGCCCATCCGGGCCGTTCGAGAGCGGCGAGGAATTGAATCCGGATCTCGTTGCACATGTCATCCTCAAGGACAAAGGCAAGGACAATTCACGAATCCCGGCCTGGGTGAATTTCCTGCAGCCGGTTGTCTCCGGCGGCTACACTGCAGACAATCTGGACTATGTCCTCCGTGACTCCTACATGTGCGGTGTGGCAGTCGGCCCGGTCGACCTGACCAGGCTCATCCATTACAGCATCATCACAGGCAAAGGATTCACCATTCACAAGACGGGACTGCCGGCTTTGCAAATGTTCCTCAACACCCGGATGTACCTCTACTCGAACGTCTACTATCACCGGACGACGCGGGCCATCGATATCCATCTTCGCGATATTTTCGGCGAGACGATGAAGCTGATCTTTCCCGGCAACCCACGCAAGAAGATGGACGACTATTTGCTGCTGACCGACTGGTCGCTTCTGGAAGAGGTTCGTGGCTGGAAGAGAGCGGCTCAGGCAGCCAAGCGACGCCTTCATGGGGAATGGGCCCGAATTCTCGGCCGTGACGTGAAATGGAAGATGGCCTACAGCACGGTCCTAAAAGAGAAAGGGAAGGAGCGGGGTTTAGATTTCCCCAGTCAGGAGGAATTTCAGCGGCAGATCCTTAAAGAGCTGCCCTTGGCGTTACGACATCTGCCCTTTCGTGTGGATATGGCGCCGCTTGATCCGAGACCAGACCCCAAGGATACACGCGGCAATCCCTTGTACGTCTACGATCCCGGCACCAACAGCGTGTCTGCCGAGCCGCTGGAAGAGTTTCTCGACTTGCTCCCCACCCGTCTCGTGCAGTTCAGAATCTACGCCCTTGATCATGAGCACGATGCCGCGCTGTCCGAAGCCGCCGCCACCGTCTTGAACAAGACCCCGTCCAGCATCGAGACCAACGTCTGATATCTCAACAGCGGCGGCGCGCAGTAACCAGTTGAGTTCTGCTCGCTCCGACAATCAGCGGCAAAAACCCCGCCCGATCCACGCCAAACAAAGTGACGGACAACGAAGAACGTTCCAATGCGCGATCCAGCACTCCGCCCAATTCCAAGGCAATACGGTTACGATTTGTTTTGTTTACTCTGCTTCGATAGAAAAGTGTGTCTCGGCTGACGAACGGCGCGCGCTTCGGCGTCGCCATAATGCGATGAGTATATACGAGTACTTTGGCTCCCTCTTTATGTCCGCGTGCTCCTATGAGGCTGCGCCGCAGCGGCGCAATGCCGTCGTCCGCGGACGCTTCAGGCTGATCGGTTCGCTACAGCGCTATGGCGCGTACCTCATCGCGCATCCGTTCCATCCGAGACAGAATAGACTTGTAAAGTTGACCATATGATCCGGCGCAGGCGGATCATTTCTCCAACCTAGAAGAAGGACAGTTGCCCAACGCTGGTATTGGCCAACCTGATCCTCTATCTCTATTTTCGTTACCCGATAATATATCGAAGCCGCTCGGACATTGGTTATTACCGAGTCTCGGTATCCCAGATCGGCGCGTTCTTGAGCTTGTAGATCACCACGTTACCGTCATCTTACACGATGAGCCGGCTGCCGGAGTGCTACGATGTAGCGGAATCCCAGATCGCCTTCATGTTGCCGTCGAAAATAACCAGGTTGCCATCTCCCTGCATAATGCATTGGCCGGGTTTACTTGCGTCCGTATCCGAAATCCCATAGAGCCACTCCATCGGAGTTCCGGTAGAGCACCAAGTTGCCGTCCGTTTGGTAAACAAAGGTGTATTGGCCGTTTGCGGAGGAGCGCAGTATCGGGATGGATACACTTCCGGGGCATCTGAGTGAGCTGACCAGGCCTATGCGAAAATCTCGCAGAAGGCGGCTCTTGCGCTATTTCAGCAACCATGGACATGCTTAGCTGAGGTCGAGAGTTCCTAGGGAGCCGGAGGGTCCACATCAGGACGCTGGGTTCGCCAGGACGATGCAGTGGAGAGAAGACGAACCGAGGTTCGTGATTTAATTGAAGCAATCTAATCAGGACAGGAGGACCGGTATGCGACGAGAACATCTATTATTGGCTGCCGGTGGTGTTGCGGTACTTGTCGCCCTCGTGACTCTGGCTCATGGACAGAGCCGGTATCTTGAAGAAGCCTTGACCCATGCTCAGGCGGCCCTCATGCAGGGCAAGCAAGGTTATCCCGATGCACTGGTCACACAGGCGCAAGCGGCGCTCAAACAGGCTGAATTGGCGAGGAAGGAAACCCCCAACCAACACCTGGACGAGGGCATCAGCCTACTCAGGACCGCGATTGAACAAGGGAAACAAGGGAAGGGAGACGCTGCCACCCAAACGGTAGAAAGCGCATTGACGCATCTGTCGGAGAGCACTACCCCCGCCTCGGGATCGGCATCGGGAGACAGCGGGTACTGATCCGATGAGAACGGCATCATCGCCCCTCTCGACCGGCCTGCGGCAGCAGCAGTTCTTTCACCATCAATCGATGCGGAATGCCCGCGTCCATAAATGGGTCGCTCACCGTATGGAATCCGGCTCGTTCATAGAATCTCAAGGCATGGATCTGAGCCGCCAACGTCACCCGCGACAGACCTCGCCTCGACGCCAAGTCCACCAACCTCTGAAGAAGTGCACGTCCGATACCCCGACCGCGCCAATCCTTGAGCACCGCCATCCGGCCGATTGTTCCGTCTGCTCGCATACGGGCGGTGCCGATGGCCTCACCGACATCATTCCATGCGAGCACATGCGCACAGAGCGGATCGAGCCCATCCCATTCCAACTCCTCCGGCACCGCCTGCTCACAGACAAACACCGCTTTGCGGATCGTCCGGATGGCCGGCTCCGCCGCCGCCCAGTCGACGAACTCCACCCGCAGTTGCATGCGACCTTGAGTCACAAGCGCTGCCATCGATTTCGCGGCGCCAGGATTTCACGCGCAGCATTATACCCGGCGGCTCCCATGACGCCGCCTCCCGGATGTGCGGCCGCACCGCACAAGTACAGACCCCGGATCGGGGTACGATAATCGGCAAATCCCGGCACGGGCCGGAAACAGAACAGCTGCTTGAGCGACATGGCCCCTTGAAAGATGTTGCCACCGGTGAGGCCAAAGATTCGCTCGAGATCGAGAGGAGTCAAGACTTGTCGTGCGAGGACGGCCGCCTTGAAGTTCGGCGCATACTCATTCAGCAGATCGAAACAGCGATCGGCGAAACGGTCTCCCAACTGATCCCACGTGGCGTCCCGAAGCTGATAGGGCGCGTACTGGACGAAGATTGACATGAGATGTCTTCCCGGTGGGGCGACCGAAGGATCGACGACCGAAGGGATCGTGCATTCGAGAATGGGCCGGTCCGACGGCCGGCCGTATTTGGCGTCATCAAACGCCCGTTCGATGTAATCCAGATTCGGACAGATGTGGATAGTCCCGCGATGCTGTGGGCCCGGCTCTATTCCTGGAGAGGCGAGAAAATTCGGCAGTTCCGAAAGGGCCACATTAATCTTCAGCGACGCGCTGCCGTAATCGATCCGCTGCACAGCCTCAAGGAACTCAGGCGGCAACAGCTTCGGGTCGACGAGCCGTGTGAAGGTCACCTGCGCATCGGCATTGCTGGCCACGACCGGGGCATAGAACTCCTCACCCGTCGCCAGCACAACACCGCTGACAGCACTCTGTTTTACTAGAATACCCGCGACGTCGGCCTCGCAGCGGATCGTCACCGACAAATCGTACGCCGCCTCGGCCAGACCCCGCGTCAACGAGCCCATCCCCCCCTTGACATAGCCCCACATGCCGCGCTTCCCGTTCGTTTCTCCCATCACGTGATGGAGCAGAACATAGGCGGTCCCGGGGACGGAAGGAGAGGCCATGGCGCCGATGACCGCGTCGGTCGCCAAAGTCGCCTTTAATTCTTCCGATTCAAACCACCGATCCAGGATCGGACGAGCTGCGCCGGCCAGGATCTCCACGAGTTCGCCGATCCTGGAACCGGCCTTCACCAGAGCCCGGCCCAACTGGACGATTTTCCACAGATCGGTGACGGCGGGACGCCTGACACTCGGTGGAGTCATCGTGAGGATCGGCTCTACGATCGCGCCGATCTGCTCCAATCGTTCTTGATACCGAGGGAAGCTGTCGGCGTCGCGGACGCTGAACTTGGAAATTTCGCAAGCGTTCAGCCGGGGGTCCGATCCCAGCAAGAGAGCGCGGCCGTCGGGAAAGGGGGTGAAGGACGAGGGATCTCGTTCCAGCACGGCGAACCCATAGTCACGAAGACGGAGATCGCGGATGATTTCGGGACGGAAGAGACTGATCACGTAGGCGGCGGTGGACACCTTGAAGCCAGGAAATATTTCCTCTGTGACGCAGGCTCCTCCGACCAGAGGACGGCGCTCTAACACCAACACCTTCTTCCCAGCGCGAGCAAGATAACAGGCGGTGACCAGCCCATTGTGCCCGGCCCCAACAATAATCGCATCGTAGTGATGACGCATGGTCCCCTTGTCGGACATGCCGACTGGCCAAATCATACTCTCCGCGTTAGGGCCCTTCTACCAGCAGTCCTCCGCGTGGTGACAGATGTCCGGCCTATTACGAGGAATCCGTGAAGGGTGCGATGTGATCGGGTACCTCAAGACCCTAGGCCGGCCGAACCAAGAAGACCGCGGAGGATCGGAAGGCATCTGAACCCGGCGACGGATCAGCCCGGAGCTGCCAAGAGACTACCGGCTGTCGTCGCCGGTGGCGATGGATGCAGATTCATCCTTGGGGGAAAGGGCAGGAGAGGCTACGGCTGGTTCCGACATCCCGCTGTTGCGTGGGAACGGCAAGGCCAGAAGCGCATAGGGGTTCACGCGAGCGCCGTTGATCTTGGCGCCCCAGTGCAAATGCGGCCCGGTTGCGCGACCGGTGGCCCCCACTTTTCCAATGACTTGGCCGGCTTTGACAAGATCGCCGTCCTTGACCAATACCTCCGAGAGGTGGAAGTACATGGAATAGAGGCCTAGACCATGATCCACGTAAATCCCGCGGCCGGAGAAGATATGGTCGACGGTCAGCCTGACGACGCCGTCGTTGCTGGCAATGACATCTGTACCGGCCGGAGCCCCGATGTCTTCCCCGCTGTGAGGATTGCGCGGCTGGCCGTTCATGATCCGCATGCTGCCGAAGATCCCGGTCCGCTTGCCGCGCACCGGCTCGACAAAACCGGCCCGCCAGAGGCGCATCGCCGATTCTTCCGCCAGCGCCTTTCGAATCTGTTCCTGCTCGGCTTTCCAGCGCGCGGCGGCCTTGTCGTCCAGATCCACCTTGTCTTTCGGCAGTTTGAGATGCTCGACCGCAAACCGTTCCTTCACGACCAGCACATTGATGCTTCGTTGGCTCACCGATTCGCCCATCTGAATCTCAACTTTCAATTCATGCGTGCCCGGTATATCTTGAAGGTCAATCCCGAGCAGGCCGACGTAATCCGCCGGGTGCTTGCCGTCGCCGTCGGCAAACAGTGGAATCGTGCGACCTTGAAAACGGCCGATGACTTTGGTGGCCGCATCGATATTCGCGAGCCTGATGACAATGACCTCTCCCTGCTTGCCGCTGTACTGTCCGTCGGATCCCTTCGGCGGAGCGATGGTATTGGGAAACAGTTCAACGGGGAACACGCTGGCCACCAGCAGTATGCCCATCACCACGAAGCGGTCGATTCGAGACAGGCGGCCGTAGCGTTGTTTCAGAGAGGTTGCCATGATCATCGATAGAAGCGCAGTCCCGAGACCTGCGAGACCAGTTCTTCCACCCTCCGGTTCACGGCACTGAAGGGATCCATACAGAGAATCGTCTCTTCCCAATAGCCGTTCAATTTGAGATAGGTCCAGTCAACCGTGTACGAACGGTTCTTGGCCCTGGCGAATCGAATAAAATCCCCCCGTACCTTGGCTCTGGTGGTCTGCGGCGGCACCGACATCGCGCGCTGGACCGCATCTTCATCGACCACGCGTTCGGCCAGACTTCGATTCTCCATAAGATAATACAACCCGCGGGAACGTTTGACATCATGAAACTGCAAATCCAGCAGAAACACCCGCGCATCGTCCCATCCGCATCCCTTCTTCTCCACATATGATTGGATCAGATGCTTTTTCATGACCCAATCCACTTCACGTACCAGCCCCATCGGATCATCCTCCAACCGATCAAGGACATAGGCCCACTTGGCTAAGACATCGTTCAGAGTGGGGTCGTGGTCATGCGTGGCCAGGAAGTCGCCCGCCCGATCGAGATAGACCCGCTGCAACTCGATGGCCGTCATCTGCCGGCCGTCGTCCAGGCGAACCTTCTTATTGAGGGACGGATCCCGAGAAATCTCTCGGATGGCCTTCACCGGATCTTCCAGCTCCATTCCGGTCACCGAATACCCCGCTTCGATCATGGACAGTACCAGGGCCGCCGTCCCGACTTTTAGATACGTGGCATATTCCGACATGTTGCTGTCGCCCACGATGATATGGAGCCGGCGGTATCTTTCGGCGTCGGCATGCGGCTCATCTCTGGTATTGATGATGCTGCGCGAGGACGTCGTGGAAGACGACGTCTTCTCGTGAATATGCTGCGCACGTTGGGAAATAAAATACTGCGGCTTCCCCGAAACCTTCAGCACCTTGCCCGCGCCCGAGTAGATCTGCCGCGTCACGAAGAACGGGATCAACTGCTCCGTGACCTTCCAAAAGTCGACGTCCCGGCGCATCAGGTAGTTTTCGTGGCAGCCGTACGTATTGCCGAGTGAATCGGTGTTGTTCTTGAATATATAAATCTCACCGGACAATCCTTCCTCGCGCAACCGTTCTTCCGCCGCAGGCAGACAGGCCTCGAGCAAGCGTTCACCCGCCTTGTCGTGAATGACCAGGTCGAGGATATTGTCACATTCCGGCGTGGAGTACTCCGGGTGGCACCCGGTGTCCTGATAGAACCGCGCACCATTCACCAGAAAGGCGTTCGACGGCCAACTATTCGGAATCAGGCCTTCAAAGATGTAGCCCAAGACTTTCTCCATCGGCAGATAAATCCGGCCGTTCGGAGAAAAGATCAATCCGTACTCGTTCTCCAGCCCAAAGATGCGCTGCCGCATAATTGATCACCCCGCGTGGACCTTTTGTCTTCAGGATACACCTCGAACACAGCCCCTTCAACCGAATCGCCCGGAGGCTCGGCGAAGACGGACGGTGAGAGAGCCAAGGAAATCAGCGAGAAAGAAGCTGGCGGGTTTCAAGAACGGCCAGACGGCGAAATTTGCGTCCCGTGCGGGTGCGGTCCAAGACGGCCACTTCCAAGTTTTCGGAAGGGATCTTCTGGGTCGCCGACTGCTCCAGCGCGGCATGGCACAGTGAAAGCGCCGCCTTCAATGTAGGAAGGTCCGCGCTGATCCGATCTTTCAAATAGGCCTGCACATTGTCGGATCGCCCGCCGATCACGGCAAATCCTCGTTCGTCGACGATGCTGCCGTCGAATGAAATGCGGTAGATTTCATTCGACCGGCCGTCGCCGCCAACCTGTACGACGAGGATCTCGACCTCCAGCGGCTTCACGTCCTGCCCGAAGGCGGTGCCAAGACTCTGGGAATAGGCATTGGACAACGATCGGGCGCTCACGTCCTCCCGGCTGTACATATAGCCGGTCAGGTCGGCGTGTCTGATGCCCGCTTTCCGAAGGTGCTCGAATTCACTGTATTTACCCGCTCCGGCAAAGGCGATGTTGTCATAGACCTCGGAAATCTTATGGAGGGAGGCACTGGGGTTATCCGCCGCCAGCAATACGCCGTCGGCATACTCCAGGACGATGATTGAGCGGCCTTTCGCAATGCCCTTTTTGGCATACTCCGCCTTGTCCTGCATCATCTGCTCAGGCGAGACGTAGTACGGCAACGGCATGACTATTTTCCTCTCGTCCGATCCGCCATCATGGCCTCGTACACGGACCTGATCCGCTCATCCGTCACATCCACAATGCCGGCGGCGCTTGCCGTCTTGGCGGTGGGATAAATGCCGCGGATCAAATCCG
Source organism: Nitrospiraceae bacterium (assembly GCA_035250505.1). Lineage (GTDB taxonomy): Bacteria > Nitrospirota > Nitrospiria > Nitrospirales > Nitrospiraceae > DASSBQ01. Next base: position 39,279 of record DATFFC010000149.1, read on the forward strand.
GCCCGCCGGTCCCCACGTCCTCGTCCGCCGCATTGAACAACGCCAACAGCCCGATTCGCAGGGCTTCCTCTTCGGGAAGTCCGGTCCGGAAATGCTCGCGAATCGTGTTCCGTGCGTCTTTGCCGCCGGATCCAATCGCATGGTACTCCGACTCCTCATAGCGTCCGCCGGTGATGTCGTATTTAAAGATTCTGCCTTCCTCCCGCCGCACGTCATACCCCACATACAGCGGCATGATCACCAATCCCTGAAACACCATGGGAAGGTTGGCCTTCACCATTTGGCCCAGCTTGTTCGCCTTGCCCTCGCAGGAAAGCTGCACGCCCTCCAGCTTTTCGTAATGCTCCAATTCCGTTTGAAACAGTTTGGCCATTTCGATACAGGGGCCGGCTGCTCCGGCTATCGCCATGGCGGAATATTGGTCGATCTTGAATACTTTCTCGATGCGACGGTCGGCGATCTGGAATCCCTCGGTCGCTCGGCGGTCGCCGGCGATGACGACGCCGCCCTGAAACTTCAGGGCCAGCACGGTCGTCGCGTAGGGAATCGGCGTGGCCTGGGCCCATGGCTCCCGGTTCCGAAGACCGGGCCTGAGCTGTGTGTCCCTATTGGTGGAAAGCGGTGCGATGTCCGGATAGTGGCGGTTCAGAAAGTCAAAGAAACTGGAGCCGTCGTGATGCGGGAAGAAGGGAACGTTCTTCATCAAAATGCAGCGCTCATGCAGAGAGCCTGGCGAGCAGGGCTTCGGCGGATTCCGAACCGGCCAGCAATTCGCCGGTCAAGGACTCCGTGCCTCTCAAGGGCTCCATGAGGGGAATCTTTTTGATCGTGGTATTGCCCACGTCGAACAGCACCGATGTCCAACTCGCGCCATACACCGCCTTCGGATACTTGCTCACGCATCGGCCGCGGAAGTACGCACGGGTGCCCGGGGGCGGTGAGAATTCAGCCCGCTCGATCTCGCCGTCCTGCACGACTCGCTCGATCATATTGCTCCGTTCGAGCGTGAAATAGAGTCCTCTGCCGGGCCGCACGTCATGATATTGCAGGTCCATCAACCTGACGCGAGAGTCGTCCCACCCGCAGCCTTTTCGATCCATGTACGTTTCCATAAGGTGGCGTTTGGCGACCCAATCCAATTCGCGGACCAGCAACATCGGGTCTCGTTCCAGCTTGTCCAGTATTTCTTCCCATCGTACCAGGATATCCTTGGTGACTTGGGGCAGATCATGGCAGGCGTAGAAATCCAGCGAGGCCTTGAGGTAGGCCCGCTGAATCGCCAGGGCGGTCGTGGGATTGCCGTCCGCCAACTTGAGAGTTTCTTTGATCTGCAGATCCCGCGAGACCTGCTTGATGGCCCCGACCGGATCGGCCAATTCGAATGTGGGCAACCCTGCCTCGGCTTCCAATAAATCGAGCACGATCGCCAATGTGCCGACCTTCAGATATGTCGAGACCTCGGCCATGTTGGCGTCGCCGACGATGACATGCAGCCGCCGATACTTGCCGGCATCCGCATGCGGTTCATCCCGCGTGTTGATGATCGGGCGTTTGATCATGGTATTCAAATCGACGAGGGTCTCGAAAAAGTCCGCCCGCTGGGACAACTGATAGTCGGCCGGGCTGGTCTGATTCTCGGCTCCGACTTTCCCCGATCCGGCGAAGATCTGGCGGGTCACCAAGAACGGAGTCAAGACCTTGATAATGCGCTCGAACGGCACGGCACGGGACAGAAGATAATTCTCATGATATCCGTAGCTGTTGCCCTTACCGTCGGAATTATTCTTGTACAACACGAACTGCTCGCGCCCGCGGCTTTCCGTGATCCGGTCCAGCGCTTGCGCGATGATCCGATCGCCGACGCGCTCAAACGCCACCAACTCACGGGGATTCGTGCATTCCGGGGTGGAATACTCCGGATGGGCCCCGTCGACGTAGAGGCGTCCTCCGTTCGCCAGCACCTTATTGAGCTGCCGGTTGTAATCCGGCCCGGGTCGTTCGCGTTCTCCGTCCACTTCGAAACCGCGCGCGTCCAAGAGGGGATTCTCGTTCTCGTAATCCCAGACGGCCTGAGGAGCCGGGAGCCTGGGATAGGCGCCGATGACATGAATGGAGTTGGCGACGGGATCCACCGCCGCAGCGTCGCGACTGGCAATACCGAATTCAGTCTCCGTGCCGACAACACGGGGGGTAATGAGCGATTTCATGTCATGCATGAATGAAGACAGCCTAGAGATAGTGACCGGTCGTGACGGTTTCGATTTGGCGCGACTCCGCCGGCCCGCCGCTGATCGTTCGGATATGGACGATTTTCTCGCCCTTCTTGCCAGCAACTTTGGCCCAGTCGTCAGGATTGGTTGTGTTGGGCAGGTCTTCGTGCTCTTTGAATTCTTCGCGGATGGCGCGGATCAGGTCTTCCGAACGGAGTCCTACTCCCTCCTGCGCGATGGCTCGTTTGACCGCATATTTCTTGGCGCGCGACACAATACCTTCGATCAAAGCGCCGCTGGCGAAGTCTTTAAAGTACAACACTTCCTTTTCGCCGTTGGCGTAGGTCACTTCGATAAACCGGTTCTCCTCCGACGTGGCGTACATGGCGTCGACGGTCCTCTGAATGACCGCGTTGACCAATGTTTTGATGTCGCCGTCATGCCGCTTCAAATCCTCCTCTGCGAAGGGCAGTCCGGTCGTGATGTACTTTGAGAAAATATCCTGTGCGGCGGTCGCGTCCGGCCTGCCGACCTTCACCTTGACGTCAAGCCTCCCGGCGCGCAGCACGGCAGGATCGATCAAGTCCTGGCGGTTGCTCGCACCGATCACGATCACATTGTTCAGACTCTCCACGCCGTCGATCTCCGAGAGGAATTGCGGTACGATCGTGGATTCGATATCGGAGGAAATCCCGGTTCCTCTCGTGCGGAAGAGCGCGTCCATTTCGTCGAAGAAGACAATCACCGGATGTCCGTCATCCGCTCGTTCCTTGGCCTTCTTGAAGACCTCCCGCACTTGCCGCTCGGATTCCCCCACGTACTTACTCAGGAGCTCCGGCCCTTTCACGTGCAGGAAATAACTCCGGACTTCCTTTCCGGTCAAATGTCCCAGCTTTTTGGCGATCGAATTCGCCACGGCCTTGGCGATCAATGTCTTTCCACAGCCGGGAGGACCATAGAGCAGCACTCCTTTAGGAGCGCTGAGCTTGAAGTTGGAAAAGATCTCGGGATAGAGGAACGGCAATTCAACGGCATCCCGCACCTGCTCCAATTCTTTCTGAAGACCGCCGATATGTTCGTAATCGACGTCCGGCACCTCTTCCAGGACCAACTCCTCGGCTTCCGACTTGGGCAACTTTTCAATGACGCAGCCGGAGCGCGGATCGTACAGGAGGTGATCTCCGACGCTCAACCGTTCGCTCAGAAGCGGTTGCCCCAATTCGGCCACCTTTTCCTCATCGAAATGCAACGTGATGAGGGCTCGGTTTCCTTCCAGCACGTCCTTGAGACGGACGACCTCGCCCTGCACATCGAACCCGCGTGCTTCAATGACATTGAGCGCTTCGTTCAGAATGACTTCTTGTCCTTTGCGCAATTCTTTGGGCTTGATGGACGGATGGAGGCTGACCTTCATCTTCCGGCCGGACACGTAGACATTGGCCGTCCCGTCTTTGTTGAGGCTGGAAAAAATCCCGTACGTCGACGGCGGCGCCGTCAATTTTTCGACTTCGGCGCGCAACGCTTCGATTTGAGACTTCGCTTCTTGGAGGGTCGCGACCAGCTTTTCATTTTGCTTGGTCGCCTGATCAAGTTGATATCGAGACTGGTAGAGACGCCGTATCTCCTCCTCCATCGATTGGATTTGGACGCGAAGTTTTTCCACTTCGCGGGCATGTTCTTCGTTCTTATGTATCACGACCCCATCTCCGTCGGACAATTTCTTGGTGATTCTTCTGACGGAATCTCGTAATGACCGGAGTCGGCCTGGACTCTTTTTGGATTCGGCCATCGCATCGCTCGTCGAATCGTTCGAAAGCCTTGCCAGTTCACGCAGTCCAAGTTATCG
>DATFFC010000150.1:0-14999 GCA_035250505.1 Nitrospiraceae bacterium
CTATACGCGGCGACATCAGAGGGGCGCTTCATTCGCCCCTCGTCCGGACTAGACCCGTTCCGATGTGGTCGCCGTTGACGATCATTTTGGCCTGACGACAAACAACCCGTCCCGCACGGTCAGCATGACCGCCGTCACGCCTGGGTCGGAAGCTACCGTTCGGTTCAATCGTTGGATCGCCGCCGTCCGTTCATCCCGAGGCGACTCGTGGATCACCTCACCATCCCAGAGAACGTTATCAATTAAGATCGCCCCGCCCGGTGCCAGCAACTCTACGGCTCGACGGTAATAGTTCAGGTAGTTCTGCTTGTCGGCGTCGATAAAAATCACCTCAAAAGGACCGGCGAGCCTTTGCATCGTCTCCAAAGCAGGCCCCATCTCCACGTGAATTTTTCGCCCGAACGGCGAGAGCGCAAAGTATCTCCGGGCCATCGCCGCGGATTTCTCATCGATCTCACACGTGATGACGGTCCCGTCGTCGGGCAGCGCCTCGGCGAAGCAGAGAGCGCTATAGCCGGTGAACATGCCGATTTCCAATACACGCGATGCCCGAACGAGTTGCACCATCATCTTCAGTACGGCGCCCTCCAGCGGGCCGACCATCATTTCCGCGAAGGGCATGGTGCGCATCGTTTCCTCCCGCAACGCCCGGCACCATTCCGACTCCGGGATGGAATGCGCTTGCGCATAGGCTTCCACATCGGCCCTCACCAATTCCCGCATGGCGCGTGCTCCTGTTGTTTGAATACGCTGCGATGGCTGACGTAGACTGGGGATCATAGCATGGCGTAACGGTTCGGAAGGAGGTTTTGTGTGAAGACGGTTGCGACGTTGGAACCGCTGACATCCCGGCTGCTTGAAATTCAGCGCATCGGCAGTGCCGCCTCTCTTCTCGGCTGGGACCAAGAAACGTACATGCCGGCGGGCGGGGGAGCGGCCCGCGCCGACCAGATCTCGACGCTGCAGGGTCTGGCCCATCAGAAACTCGTCGCGCCGGAAATCGAGGTCTTGCTTCGGCAATGGATCGACCCGGTGAGCGGAGAGGCGGCCGACACGCAGGGTGACGTCTGGGATGAGCCCTCCTGCGCCTTGCTGAGAGAGACCTGGCGGGATTTCACTCGCGCAAAGAAACTGCCCTCCGAATTCGTCATCCGACTGAGCCGGGAATGCTCGCTGGCGCAACAAGCCTGGGTCACGGCCCGAGAAGAGAGCCGTTTTCAACACTTCCTCCCTCACCTTGAGACCATCGTGGCGCTGAAGCGGCAAGAAGCCGAGTACTTGGGCTATACCGCGTCCCCCTATGACGCCTTACTGGACGTGTATGAACCGGGAGCGACCGTGGCGTTTCTGGATCCTCTGTTCGATGAATTGCGGTCCGGTCTCCTCTCGCTGCTCAAGAAAGTGACGGCCAGTCCCGTGAAGATCGACGAGAGCGTTCTTTACCGGGCCTATGACACCAGCCAGCAACTCGCCTTCGGCCGCTTGGTGCTGACCGCGATGGGGTATGACTTTGAACGAGGGCGTCTGGACCTGTCGGCCCATCCGTTTACGACATCATTTCATCCGACCGACGTCCGCGTGACCACCAGAGTGTACGAACACGAATTGCCGGCCTGCCTCTTCAGTTGCATCCACGAGGGTGGGCACGGCCTCTATGAACAGGGTCTCGATCCCAGGCATTTTGGGACGCCCTTGGGTGATGCCGTGTCGCTCGGCATCCATGAGAGCCAGTCGCGGCTGTGGGAGAATTGCGTAGGACGGTCCCGTCCGTTTTGGCGTTACTTCTATCCGATCCTTCAAACAACCTTTCCGGATCAGTTGAAGGAAATCGACCTGGACGCGTTCCATGCGGCGCTCAACCGCGTGAAGCCGTCATTCATTCGCGTTGAAGCGGACGAACTGACTTATAATCTCCATATTATGCTGCGCGTCGAGATCGAACGGCCGTTGATCGAAGGCCGACTCCGGCCGGATGAACTCCCGGAGATCTGGCGGGACCGGATGCGCCGCTATTTGGGGGTCGAACCGGACCGAGACGCCGACGGTGTTCTTCAAGACGTGCACTGGTCCATGGGCTCCTTTGGCTACTTTCCGACCTATACGCTCGGGAATCTGTACGCCGTGCAGTTCTACGACCAGGCCAAGACAGACCTGCCGGATCTGGAAGAGAAGATCGCTTCGGGACAACTCATTGAGCTTCGTCGGTGGCTGGAGCAGAAGATACATCGTTGGGGTCGGATGTTCCCGCCAAGCCGCCTGGCGGAACGAATCACCGGCTCCACGGTCCGGCCGGAACCTTTTCTCCGATATCTCGATGAAAAGTATCGCGAGATCTATCGGCTAGGCGCTTCCTGACTCGTCCCATACGCATAGGACCTTACCCTTCAGCACCACCTCTTAGTCTGAATGTACCGGACCGGCCCTAGTGTCAGGCTTACGGACTTACCCTCATCGGCCCTATTGTCCATCCGGCGGACTATCTCTAGAATGCCCCTGGGAAAGTCCTTAGTGAGAGCATTCCCATGTAAGCGGATTCAATGAGTTCTTTCTGCAACGAGCCGTGCCCCGACGGGAGGGCCGGCCGGGGAGCTGACCGGACATGACCATCGGTCCCATGGCCAAAGGCCTCCCCGTGCTCCTGTCGCTCGAGCGGAAGTGGCTGCTCGCCGCTATCCTTGGCATCCTCTTATTTCTCTTCAACATTTACCTGTCGGTCACCAACGCCCTGACGATCATGGAGCTGCGGGGCTGGGTCGAGCACACTCACAAGGTGGTCGCAGGCTTGCAACGCTTTCTCGCCACCGCGCAGGCCGCCGAGACGGGACAACGCGGATTCCTTTTAACCGGCATGCCCGAATATCTCGAGCCCTACAACCATGCGGTGACGGAACTCCATCGCGAGATCGACCGGATCGCCGAGCTGACCACCAATCAATCCTCTCAGCAACAGCGCATCATCCAACTGAGAGCCCTGCTCACAGAAAAGTTGGCCGAATTGGCCGAGACCATCCGTCTCCGGAAGGAGCGCGGCTTCGAGGCGGCCCGCAAAGCGGTCGCGACGCAGCGGGGAAAGCAGCTCATGGACAGTCTACGGGCGGTCGTGGGAGACATGGAACAGGACACGTATCGACTCCTCAACGAGCGCGAGCAGCTTGTCACGCGCATTTCCCACCAAAGCCTATTTGCGTTCATCGCCACGGCGCTGCTGACCCTCACCGGCTTCACCATAGTCATAGCCTTGGCGCAAAAATATGTCTCGGTCCGCCGGAAAGCGGACGACCAATGGAGACAGTCTTACGAGCAACTGCAGGCGGCGGGACGGCTCATCACCGGGGCGGAAAATGCCGAACGGCGGCGCATTGGACGGGACATTCACAATGATCTGGGACAGCTCCTCAACGGGATGCGATTCGACATGACGTGGCTTCACAGACGTTGTTCGGCTCTGCCGAACACGACCGAACGACGGGAGATTATGGAGAAGCTCAGTGATCTCATTAAATTGGCCGACCGCACGCTCTCGTCCGTTCAGCGGGTCAGCACCGCGTTGCAGCCGGTCCCTTTGGACGAGATCGGTCTCATTTCGGCCGTGCACACCTACGCTCAAGGCTTCGAATCCAGCACGGGAATCGCCTGCGCGGTGGCGGCATCACCGACCTTGGACGACTTCTCGTTTGATGAGCACACGGCGTCGAACATTTTTCGGATCATTCAAGAACTCCTCACCAACGCGGCCCGCCATGCGGAGGCCACGGTGATCACCATCACATTGACCTTGTCGGACGACGCCGTCATCGTGACCGTCGAAGACAACGGCAAAGGCATCACTCCCGAGCAGATGAAAGGTTCCAAGTCGCTTGGAATCGTCAGCATGGAGGAACGAGCCCTTCTCATCGGCGGGTCGTTTACGATCACCGGTCGTCCGGGAGCCGGCACCGTCGCCCGACTCACGGTTCCTGTCACCCCTACTCAGCGGCACGAAAAAGATGTCTTGAAGGTGCGGTCCTGACGAAACCCATACCCGATCCTGATCAATACCCCATCGCCGCATTGAGCTTGCTCAACAGTTGGGGAGCCAAGCTCAGCTCGTTCTGGATTTCAATACGGCCGGGAACCAACAAAGTGGTGTGAAACACGATATCGCGGATCGGAATCTTGAGGTCGGGTTCCTGAGGAGTAATTAGCTCGACGGTTTCCACCGATTTGATGATGGCGCTGGTATCCTGCGGCCCGTATGTCGCCACCACCGCCTGGATAATCTCCCCGATCTTCTCATTGGTTTCCACGCCTTCAAATCCCTTTACGAGCAGCGGAATAACTTCCTCTTTTGCCTGATCGGAAAGGCTGAAGTTCTCGATGCGTTCCTTTCGACGGAGGGAAGTTAAATCGTTGTCCAGGTCTTTGCTGAAGGCGCCATAGGCGAATCGAAAGAACTCGAAATGCAACCCTTTCATGCCTTTTCCGAACAATTGGAGCTCGCACAGGAAACAGAGTTGCTGAAGCTTGACATCATTAAGGAGGCCATGAGGTTCCGCCAAATGCAGAATAAACAGGAGTAGCGCGCGATCGATGGTCATTTCATGAGGTTTGCGCATGAGCCGTCCGGTGTCCTGATTTGGAAGCCGACCAGGCGACTATAGGCCCCTCAAATCGCATGCGTCAATCATCGCACGGCCGTCTCAGGCACTTGACCAAGGACCTCATTTCGTTTTCTAATAAACGCTCCGCGCGCAATGGAAACCCGAATGAACAAGAACATGAAAGAAATGGACACACTGAGGGACCACCTCGCCAAGCATCAATTAAAACTGACCCGCCAGCGCGAATTGATTCTCACGGCTTTTCTGAAACAAGAACACGTCACCGCCGAGGCCATGTATCACCAACTTGCGAAGAAAGACCCTCATCTGGGCCTCGCGACGATTTACCGCACGTTGAACCTGTTTTGCGACGCCGGCTTGGCCCAGGCGCGACACTTCGGCTCGCAGACGCAGTATGACAATGTGTCGCATAAGGGCCATCACGACCATTTGATCTGTACCGGCTGCGGAAAGATCGTCGAGTTCGAGAACTGCGAGATTGAACGTCTGCAGGAGGAGGTGGCCGCAAAGAACGGTTTCGTGATCCAGACGCATAAGCTGGAGCTCTACGGGTTGTGTTCCCACTGCCGTCATTGACCCGCCGGGCGCGTTCCTGGTAGCTTGAGACGCATTATCAATTTCACCCCCATCCTTTCGCTAGTCATCATCTCGGAAGCGATCCGAGTCCGGAGGGACTGATGTTGCTGTTTCATTGTCAGGCGTTGCGTGTGCTCGTGTACGCGTGTGCGATGCTGGGCCTGTTGATCGTGTTCGAGGACCAGGCGCCGGCTGCGGAGAAACTGGTCGTGTATTCGGGGCGGTCCGAGCGGCTCATTAAGCCGGTTCTGGACGGTTTCCAGGCCAAGACCGGAATCCAGGTGGAACTACTCTCCTCCGGCACCACGGAATTGGTGAACCGGCTCCAAGCAGAAGGTGAAAGGACCCAGGCTGATATCTTCATCACCAACGATGCCGGGAGTCTGGAGCGAGCCCGTGAATTGAACCTGCTTCGTCCGCTCGACATGTCTGAAGTCGACCGCTCGATTCCCCCACAATTCAGGGCGCCGGACAACAGCTGGATCGGCATATCCGGTCGCTTCTGGATCGTGGTCTACAACACACAGCACGTGAAGCCGGACCAGATCACGTCGTTGTTCGACCTCGCCGACCCTCGCTGGAAAGGCAAGATCGCTATCCCGAATGCCGGCAGCGAATATCTCCAGGCGGGAGTATCCGTCATCAAGGCGACGTACGGCGATGAGCGGACCAGACAATTCCTCACCGGGCTCAAGGCCAACGCCGGAAGCCAGGTGTACCAGAAAAGCTCGCAGATCGTGGAAGCAGTCGCCAAGGGCCAGGCTGCGGCAGGCATTGTCAATCACTATTATATCTATCGGCACCTCGCTGCTCAGCCCACCGCCCCGATTGCCGCACTGATGCCGGATCAGCAAGAGGCCGGTATGGGGGCAATCATGAACGTGGCCGGCGTGGGGATCACCAGGCACAGTCGTCATGTCGATAACGCCAAGCTCCTCGTGGAATATCTCGTCGCTGAAGCGGGACAACGGTTCTTTGCTGAACTCAACAAGGAGTATCCATTGGGCCCGACGGTCCAAGCTGATCCGGCTCTTGTCGATCGTCAGTCTTTTCGCATCGCCATGGTGCCTTTGGGTCGGCTGGCCGAGCTTCGTGAGCCGACTATAACCTTGATCGAGGAAGTCGGTCTCCGTTGACCTCGCACCCTCCATGGCGACGATCCTCCGCCAGAATCCGTCCCTCCCGCTTCAATGGATGACCGTTGCGGCGGGCGGCTTGTTGGTATCGCCCGTTCTCTACATCAGTTTCCTCGCCGCTCGAGCCGACGGAGCGACATGGAGCAGACTCTGGTCCACACGCGTCCCAGAGCTGCTGTGGAATACGCTGTCGCTCGCCATGAGCGTGTCCGTTCTGACCTTTTTCTTAGGATTTTCCTTAGCCTGGCTGGTCGTGCGGTATGAGTTCCCGGGTCGCCGGATCTGGGAATGGGCGTTGGTATTGCCGCTCGCCATGCCGACCTATGTGCTCGCCTATGTGTACGCCCATTTGTTCGGGATGGGAGGTCCGGTAGATCAATGGTGGCAGTCACTCTTCGGACCCGAGGCGCATATCGTATCGCCACAGAGCTTTCTCGGAGTCAGCCTGATCATGGCGCTGGATACTTTTCCATTCGTGTACTTGCTGGCGCGTGGCGCATTGCTGAGCATGAATGTGTCCTACGAGGAGGTGGCCCGTATCGCCGGCGTCAGGCCGTGGCAAATCATGTGGCGCGTCACCCTTCCGTTGATTCGGCCCGCTCTTGTAGCCGGCCTGGCTTTAGTCGTGCTCTATGTCGTGTCGGATTTTGGCGCGATTTCGCTTTTGCGCTACCAAACGCTGACCTATGCGATCTATCAACAAATGACGGGACGGTACGATCAGGCGGCTGCCAGTATCCTAAGCATTCTCTTGGTGGGCATGGCTCTGGTCTTCCTGGTTCTCGAACGATGGTTTCGCCGGCGCAGCCGCTTTTATCAGACGACCGGCCGATACAAGACCAGTCCCCGGCGCCGATGTGGAATCGTCGGCACATCGGTTATCACGGCCTTCGTCATCGTGATCTTTTGCACGGCTTTCGGGGCGCCGGCCGCCTTGCTGGCGCAATGGAGTGTCGCCGCCGTTTCACAGGGAGCCTTGGATGCGCGGTTCCTGGGTTTCATGTGGAACAGCGCGTTCTTGTCCTGCGTCGCAGCCAGCGTCGCCGTATTGATCGGCTTGCCTTTGGCCTATTTCGCCGGCCGCCGCCCAACTCGCCTCAATATGGCCTGCCTGCAGGCCGCCTATGCCGGCTATGCGCTTCCCGGTCCGGTCGCTGCTTTGGCCGTGCTGGCCCTCTTTACCAGCTTCGTTCCTTTTCTTTATGGCTCCGTAATTGTTCTCATCATCGCCTACGTGATCCATTTTCTGCCGGCCGGCCTCCAATCGCTCGAACCGGCCATCCAGCAGGTCACGCCCAATTTGGAAGAGGCGGGACGGACATTGGGCCTCCGGGCCCGCGATACCATGCGGCGGATCACACTGCCGTTGATTCGCAACGGATTTCTGGCAGCCTGGGTCCTCATGTTCCTTCAAGCAATGAAAGAACTGCCGGCAACCCTTCTCCTGCGGCCGGTCGGATTCGATACATTGGCCATTCGCGTATGGCTCGAGGCCAGCGAGGAGTATTACCAACTGGCGGCTCCCAGCGCTCTGTTGATTGTCGTCCTCAGCCTGCCGGCTCTGCTCCTTCTGGTATCGAGAGACTGGCGAGCCGCATAGAAGAGGCACCGCGTGCACCCGATACCGAGCCACCAACCCCTCGCGTCCCAGTCCGGCGAATCGTCAGCCCTCGCGAATCCAGTCGTTGAGCTCCGCGGGGTATCCTGCGCCTATGAGCCACGGCATTCGGCTGTATCGGATGTTTCATTCTCCGTACAGCACGGTGAGATATTGTGCCTGCTCGGTCCTTCAGGATGCGGCAAGACGACCGTTCTGCGCGCGATCGCCGGATTCGAACCGGTCGTTACAGGAAGCGTCACCCTGTCGGGCCGTCTCGTGTCCTCGCCGCACGTGTTCATTCCGCCGGAGGAGCGGCATGTCGGCATGGTGTTTCAGGAATATGCCCTGTTCCCGCATCTACGCGTCGGCCATAATATCGCCTTTGGTTTGCGCCATCTTCCCCGCGCTCGTCGGCAGGCCGTGGTCGCCGACCTCTTGAAGTTGACAGGCCTGACGGGGCTCGAACGCCGTTATCCCCATGAACTTTCCGGCGGACAGCAGCAGCGGGTTGCGTTGGCCCGCGCCCTCGCTCCGCAACCCGTCCTCCTGTTACTCGATGAGCCCTTCAGCAACTTGGATCCCGACATGGCGAGCCGCATGCGACAGGACCTTCACGACCTTCTTCGGCGGACCAAGACCACCGCCGTCTTGGTCACACACGATCATGATGAAGCGTTTGCCATGGCGGACCGCATCGCGGTGCTGAACCAGGGACGATTGGAGCAGGTGGATGTCCCGGAAACTCTCTACCATATGCCATCTACACCGTTCGTCGCCGATTTCGTCGGCCAAGCGGATTTTTTGCCGGGTGTGACGGTCCAGGACCGCATTTCAACGGAGATGGGGGACTTCCCCAATGTGAAGCCGTTCCCGGAGGGGTCGCATGTCGTGGTTATGATCCGCCCCGACGATCTGCATATTGTCCCGGACAAGACGGGACCGGCTCATGTCGTGGCACGGCAGTTCAAGGGCTCTGAGAATCTGTACAAGTTGCAACTGCCTTCCGGACAGATCCTTCACAGCAGCGAAAGCTCCACAAAGATCTACCCGGTCGGCACGGCCGTCACCCTCAAGGTCCTCGCCGCCCACACCGTGCTATTTCCGACCGCGCAGAAAGAGCCGTGAGCGAATTGACAGAATTTCAATGGTTCTGGCATTCATAGGTACGAGAAACCGGTCCAGAGAGGGACCGGAGAGTCAGGAGCACGTCATGGATTTCTTGCAGCATACCGTCGATTATGGGGTCATCGGACTCTTGCTGGCCTTAAGCCTCTGGTCGGTGGCCGTGGCCATCGAACGATGGCTCTTTTATCGGCGCGTCGATCTTGCCCAATTCCCCAATCCCCAAACGTTCGAAATCGCCCTCACGAAACGATTGGTCGTTATCGGAACGGTGGCGGCCAATGCGCCGTACATCGGGCTTCTTGGAACGGTCCTCGGCATTATGCTCACGTTCCACACGATGGGAACATCGGGAACAATGGCGGTCAATACGATTATGATTGGACTCAGCCTGGCCTTGAAAGCAACGGCCGTCGGGCTGTTGGTCGCCATCCCCTGCGTGGTGATGAACAACATGTTACGGCGGCGCGTGGCGGAATTGCTCACTCTCTACAAGGTGCATCGTGGAACGTGAGCTGGATCAGATCAATGTGATTCCGCTGGTCGACGTCATGCTGGTGTTGCTTGTCATTGTGCTGACGACCGCCACCTTCATCAGCACCGGCCAGATCCCGGTCGATCTCGCCAAGGCCAAGGAGGTCGGCGACCATAAGGACGTTCCGATCGTGATCACTCTCACCGCAGAAGGACGCCTGTATCTGAACGACCGAGCCGTAGAAAACAACGAATTGAAGAGCGTCTTGTTTTCGCACCCCCGCGAATCTCAGGTCGTAGTGCGTGCCGACAAAGTCACATTACTCGAGCGATTCGTTTCGCTGGTGGACGACGTTCGGGGGATGGGATTTCAGCAGGTGAGTTTGGAAGTGGTTCGTTCATAACCGGTGTGGCGCTCAGGCTCGCCATCCTCCGCCGTGATCTGCCCGCGGTGGCTTTCGATGTGGGATTATGGCAGCTTGTGCCCGTTGATACGATTGCTGCCCAACACTTTGCGGGTCAACCGCTCCGGATAGTGGATGAGCAGTTGCGAGATGCCTCGCGCCGTATTCTTCCACTTCCGGCGGGCGACATCCTCGTAGAGCTTGATCACCAGTCTTTCGCCATAATAATTTTTCCAGTGCGTAGTTCCCCGCTTCAGTGCCGCCTCCAATGAAGCATCGCCCCTTACGACGGGCAATTGCTTTTTCAAAGCATGGAGACAGGCAGGCAGCATAATCGCCGGATCATTGCTCATATTCGAGCCGTGGCGTCGATACTCCAACACGGGTTCGGTATGGCAGGCAACCGGAAACGCATATGTGATGCGGAGATATAAATCATAGTCCCCTGCGGCCTGATTGGTCGAGTCAAAGCCTTCGACCGCCGCCAGCGCATCTTTTCGGTACAGTGCCACCCCTGGATTGCCGATGAAGTTCTGTTCAAGAAAATCCCGATATCCGTATTTGCGTCGAGGCAGGGGATGGCATACTCCTCTTTTTCTCCCTTCGGAATCGATCATATAAAACGTGCCGAAAGTCAGTGCGCAGTCGGGATTGGCCATCAAGCTGCGAATCCCTATGTCGAGCGCCTCGGCAAGCAACCTATCATCCGCGTCGAGAAAGACGACATATGAGCCGGAACTGAGTTGAAGCCCGACATTGCGGGCGGCCGTGACACCCTTGTTCTTCTGTTTCACATACCGAACGGTTCGAAACCGTTTCACGACCTGTTCAGTCTCATCCGTCGATCCGTCATCGATGACGATGATCTCCACCTGCCCATAGGTTTGTTTCATCGCACTCTGAATGGCATCCGGAAGAAAGCGGGCGTGGTTGTACGATGGAATCACGACGGAGACGAGTCCTGCCCGGGCCGGTAAGGGCAACCCGATGTGGCAATCGACTGTTGCCGTGTTGGGACGGGGGAGATTATTCCGATGCGCTGTTGAAGGTTCCAACAATTGCTTTCACCATCCAGATAATGCCCATTCCGTGATTTCACGGATGGGGCACCGTTCGACACATCTGAAAGCGTCAGAAGATACGAGGAAGTGGTGGACCGTCTCGACTGGATGGAAAGCATAGAAGCAGCATGGGCTTACCTGGTCCGAACTCTCGGATCACATAGATATCCACCAACTGACCTGGGTTGTTGCCGCGCGTTCCCCAGGCAAGTGGAAAGGCTTATTTCCCATTTTATGAAACTGATAACAGTTATCAAGATCGGCAAGCGTTTGTCAAGAGGCATGGTCGACCGGAGCTCGTGCGGGTAGGCTTTTCGTAGGGCAGCAAATAAAGCCAGTACCGTTCTTCCGGTAGAACGCTTCGTTCGAATGAAGCGAGCTTGCGTGCGTCGGTCCCGGCAGCGCCTAAGTCGTAGCTCAAAATCATCAAGATATCGCTGTGCTTCTGTCGGGATTGCTCTTCGGCCATTCTCATGACCTCTGCGGGAGTCACACGGGTGCGTTTCTCTCTCCATTGAACGAACGTGCCTGTCTGTCTGTTCTCTGCGTAGTACACGGGGTGATTCAGATAACCGGCGACCCCCGCTGCCATAGCATAGCCACTCCCTATCATGGCGGTATCGGCGAGGCCGTGTCGTTCAATAAACTCTGCGGCTTCTTTACTGGCGGAAAACGGGTACACCAGATCCGTGGCGGCTGCTAACCCACCTGCCACTGCGCCGGCGGAAAAAAGCAGGCTCACGAACATCGCGCTCCCGCGTTCCATCACCGCGGACGTTTGCACGAACCGTGAAAGGGACAGCCAGAGACACCCCACGAACAATACAAATGTATGTCCGGTGTGACGGATTCCATGATTCACCTTCAAATGGAAGAATAGAAGAAGCCCGCCCGTAGCCACCGTATAGAGCAACATAACCGAAGGAGTGCGCATGAACAGTAGCGCGGAAACCATAAGTAAACCCAATGATAACAACGGCTGAACATCCCGTGCCTCGAGAACTGTGCGACCAATCCGGACAGAATGCATTTCATCCAATACATTCGTATTCCAAAAATGGGGAAGATGGAGCGGGAGCGGTACGTACGACCGCCAAATCCCGCTGACGGTTTTTTCAAGCGGCGCCCCAAGCAGCGCCGTATTCCAGGCCAACATTCGAGGCGAGTTGTCCGGGGGTGGCGTAGTCTGCATACCGGCGATGGCGAGGCCGATTGCAAGAACTGCAACCGCGGCGAGGCCTGAGCTCAATGAAAATGTCCGTCGGGAGACAAGCGATTCGATGACCAGCCAGCCCCCGAGTGCCAGGGCGATGATGGCGCCAAAGGCGCTCGTATTGATCATCGCGGCGAGCAGAACGGCGGAGACCAGAGTGCGACCCGGCGCTCGCGTCTGCACCGCACAGAAGACGAAGAGCGCCAGAACACCCAATGCATAGTTGCGGCTTATAATTAGATACTCAAAGAAGAAGAAATATCCGAACGAGAGGCAAACCTTCTGCCATCTCGTAAAGGGCGCATAGCGGCAAAGCACGAAAATGGCCCCTGTCCCTACCGCGAGATGAAAGAGTTGCATGACAAGAGGGTCATCCGAGAAGCGGCTCAAGACGTACAGGCAGAGATACCAGATAGGGGGATGTCCTTCGTAGCGCGAATTTTGAAACAGTTCGGAGAGCGTCCGGCTGCTTGTCGCGATCCGCCAAGCCTGCATTTCATCGCGCCACAGCTCGTGCTGAAGGATGACAATCAGGCCGAGCAGCAGTGCCGACAAGGAGACAACGGCCACAAACCGGAACTCCCCCTTATCCGATGACTCGTCACTCGGCACGGGCTGAGACTTGGACCACAACAACCTGGCCGCCGTCGCAAGGAGACCGCCAAAAACCATGGCAAGCACGGCCGCGAACATCGCTCCGGCTCGATCCATCAAAATAGGAGTGTTTTGATACAGTTTCACGGATTTGACATCGAGCATCTCCGGCTTGATAGCCGTAAGGCGGTACGTTTCATCTCCGTCCCATACCTCAATGAATGCGCCCCCGGCGGTCTTGGTCACCAGGAACCCATAATCCACCGTCGCGCCAGTCTCCACTTCAATGGTCGCGACGAACCGTCCATCATCCTGCACCATAGGAGTCGACATGACTTCCTTGCGAAGAGTCGTGCCCGGCGGCCGCAGTGCTTCTGGGACCGGATTCCACCCGTTGACTCCCCAGACGAGGAAAACCTCACCGGCAGCCGGAAGCCCATATCGAATGTCGAGCTTGACGAGCGACGCTTGTGAGGAAGCCGACAACGCGTTATCCGGGCAGAACACCAATAGGCAGAGCCAGATGAAAACGGCCGACATGGTTCCGACCGCCCCAGGCGGCCGACGGGTCCAACTCTCGTTGCTATCGCCCGGCATCACGGCTGCTCCGGCCGACCGGAGGGAGCCGGGCTGCGGCGGCGCCTTAAATAGGCCTTCGTGGCCTGCTCAAAACACCCGGCTGCATTGGCCAGTTGAGCGACCATGAGCAGAGAATACCCTCGAACGATGTCTCCTGCCGATTCTCCAGACAATGGCGAGCGCAATAACGACCTATAGAATTCCCAATCGGGCTGAAACGAACCCGTGCCTCGCTCAGCACGCGCCGTGTGATACAACCACGCGCCGCGACCATACCCGGCATGTTGCTTCCAAAACGAACTCAGGGTCAGCACATGGGCATGGTAAATGACGGCCTCGGGGACGTACCGCAGTTGATAGCCTTGTGACAGCCAGCGGTCGCACAAATCGCGATCCTCAGACGTTCGGAAATCGGGATCGAATCCATTGACACGGCGAAACAGTTCCGTCGGCACCGCCATATTATTGGAGGCAAAGAACCGAGCTCTCAGTGGTTCTCGATTGTAATGGGCGTATACCACATCAATGATTAACTGGCTTACCCCGGCATACGCGTTGTGCCGCAACGCATTCACGGTCCGCCCTCCAAGGAGGGTTGGGTCTGACGCGGCGCAAGCCCCGGCGAATGCCCGCAACCAATCGGATGCGGGCGCGCAATCATCGTCGGTAAACGCCAGCATATCCCCCGTGGCATGCACGGCTCCAAAATTTCTGGCGGCGGCGGGGCCGGCATTCGGCTGCCACACTACTTTCACGCGCAAGTCGCCCGCTACAGGTTGGATCACCGAAGTAAGCGGCTCGCTTCCTCCATCGTCGACAATGATCACCTCGAAATCGTCTCGAGGATAATCCAGCACCGCGAGAGCCTTCACACAAGCACGTAAGGCCTCCGGCCGCCTATAGGTCGGAACAATGATGGAAAAAACCGGCTGCCGGCGGCTCATCGCATCTCCTCGGCCTTGCGCCCGGCTCGGCGCACGGCAGCCAAAAGGGACTCGAAATTCATGAGGCCTTCAAGCCATCCATAAAGAAGCACGAGCACAATCGCCGCACAGGGCAGGCCCGAGAGCAGCCACGTGGCTCCCGCCGGGCCGGCTGTACCCACGATCCAACCCAGCGCACCCAAGGACATCGCAAGGACCAGGCTCTTGAGGCTCAGGCGGATCGCAAATAAGCGCCGTACGGCGACATACCCCAGGGATGCGCCCATTAGCAATACGGCGCTCGTGATCCACGCGGCACCGAGCGGACCCCATGCCGGAATCATCCAGAGATGACCGCCGAGCGCAATCACCACAAGGGGACTCGTAATGGCCATGGTCCAACGCACGTACCCCCCTGCCGTCAAAATGGCCATCAGCATCCCGATGAACACTTGCGCGACTGCACCTACCATGAGAAACGAGACGAATGGGCCTGCTCCTTTAAAAGCCGAACCGAAGCACAACACGGCGATCTCCGGAGCCGCGCCGGCCACCAGTCCCGCAATCGGCGCCATACAGAGGCAGGCGTGAAGCGACTGCTCGGCCGTCCGGTCAAACATCGACGCCTGCCCTTCCAATTTCCTCCGAGTCAGCTCGGACAGGACGACAGCCGAGACCGCCTGTCCAAAAATTCCCGGGAGGATGGCTAGATTCTG
>DATFFC010000151.1:0-35766 GCA_035250505.1 Nitrospiraceae bacterium
GCCGGAAGCCCATTACAACATCGGTGTGTTTTACGAACTCCACCGAAAGGACACGATTAAGGCGCTGGCGCACTATCGCCGCTATCGCGATCTGGGAGGTCGTGATGACCGGGTCGAGCGAATCGTGGGCACATCATCTCCATAGTCCTCACTCGCTATCCTATTGCCCGATCCGACTACCCTCCAGCCGTGCAAACCCGCCTTTGACCCTGTCCGTAAACTTTGCTAACATGCGCCCTAACTCGTTCGTTCGCTCGACATGAAGACTGTCTTATTTCAAACGTCGGCTTGTCTGCTCCTTCTCGCCGTACTGTTCATGGTGGGCGGCGCGATGAGCGCGTCCGTCGCCCATGATTTGCAACATGCCGCGCATCACTCGGCCGCGTCGCACAGTAAGGGCATCTGCGCCTGGATGTGCGCGACCGGCGGCATTGCCCAAGAGACAGGACCTGCGCTGTTCCATGCGCTGGATGAGACCGAGCGTATCGTTTTGGCTTCCGATCGGCACCCCTCGCTCACCGTCTCGATAGGCCTCAAGCCCCGCGCCCCTCCCGCTTCTGCCTGACGATTCACCCTGATTCATACTCGCTTTCCTCTGCGAATGCGCAGCAGTACGAGCTACCTGCTGATCTGCTGAAGGGATGCGAGTTTTAATTGCGGGCGCGGTGAGGCAGTTCATGAAGCAATCTTTTCGATATTTGATCGGGACCGTCGCTGGTATCGGGTGGGTCTTTCTGTCGGCAGCCGGCGAACCGGCCCGCGCGGCGGAATCCGATCACCCGTTTGTCTTGGAGTCAAAACACATTCTGCTGGAAACCACGACTCACATTTCACCTCCGGCTCTTCAATTCGGTGAACAAGAGATCCACCTGGCGTGGTTCGAGAGGAAAGGAACGGCCAATGACGTCAAGCTCGTGCGCTTGTCGGACGGAGGCCATTCTCCAGCGTCCGCCGTAACGGTGAATCGGGAGGGGCAAGGACCTGCGGCCATTCATCAATCGCCTGGGCTCGCGATCGGATCTGATCGTTCCATTTATGTGACATGGTCGGCCGTGAATAACTCCGGGGGAATGTTTGCCTCGGACCTCCTGCTTGCTCGGTCGAAGGACGGCGGGGCGACGTTTCTTGAACCCACAGTGGTCAATGACGATGCCAAGCCCATCTCGCATTCGTTCGAAGACGTGCTGGTCGGACCCGCCGAGAATATCTATCTCGCCTGGCTTGACGGACGTGGCAAGGATCGGAGCGGAGCCGCGGCTTTGTTTGCTTGTTCTCAAGATCAAGGAAAGTCCGTCGGCACGAATGTGATCATCGACGGCATGGCCTGTCCCTGCTGCCGGCCGACCGTCGCCACCGCGCCGGATGGAGAAGTCTGGGTGGCGTGGCGGAAGACGTTCGAAGGAAATGTCCGCGATATCGTCGTCGCGCGTTCCTCCGATCAGGGACGGCACTTCTCGGCCCCGATGCTCGTGAGTCGTGACGGATGGGTCTTTGACGCCTGTCCGCATCGCGGCCCCTCTCTCGCCTTCGATCGAGACGGACGCCTCTACGTCGCCTGGTACACCGAGAGCACCGACGAGCAGCCGCGCATCTACATCGCCACCTCCGATGATCAAGGGAAGACATTTTCCCCTCCACTGGCGCTCCATACTTCTGCCACGTCTCTGCCGGATCATCTGCGGATGGCCGTTCATCCGGACGGTCTCGTCGTCGTCGTCTGGGAAGAGGTTACGGGGGTGCGCAGGCGCGTCGCCATGCGGGAGTCGGTCGATCGCGGCCGAACCTTTGGTCCACGCCGGATCTTGAGCGACGGCTCAAAAGCGGAACATCCGACGGTCGCCGTCCATTCAAACGGCACGGTGGCGATCGGGTGGACCGAGCACCAGTTCCCGAACAACAAGATTGTGATGCAACAAGGCCGATTCCGCCTCAACGGAACATATTAGCAGGAGGCAGAAGGATAGAGCAGGTATGGCGGGGCAGTCGACTGACAGCATGTGGTTCGGCATGTGGGGCGTGATCCTGGCGATGCTTCTGACGGCTCCTACCGTTGCGGCCGCGGACCTTAAAGGAGACCGGCAGTTTCAAGCTGTCGTGGCGGACGCGGAAGGCCTTGAGACGGAACTAAAGAACGCCATCTTCTATTGGGAAGAAAAGGTCAGCGAGACGTCATTCGTGCCCCATGAACTCCGATACTTCCCCGTCAAGCGCGGCACATCCACCGTCAACATCAAGTTCGAGACGATCAAGCAAGTCGATGTCAAGGCGCCGGACGGCAAAGGGATTCCGGCGATCGTTATTACATTGACCAACGGCAAGACCGGAGAATTCGTTCCGGCGGTGACCGGGAGCCTGCGCGGGGAATCGGATTTCGGCCAGGTCGATGTGCCGATACATTCCATATCCAAAATCACTTTCAAATAGTCAAAAGGGCCGACTCACGGCTGAGCACCATGAACAACGCAACGCTGATGCGAAACATATTGGGCCCACAGCACGATCGCCCGGGACAGTTGGCCAAAGGATGGGGACTCTCCATCGTACTTCACGGCTGTCTCATTCTGATCGTCATGTCGGCGATGCCGAAGCTCACCCTCACTGTTGAGAGCGAGCCCTTCCGCTGGGAAGTCGCCCTGGTCCAGGCGCCTGCCGCACCTTCGAGCACGGCGGCGCCCGTCCCGCCCGCTCCTCAACCGGCGCCGATCAAACCCGTGCAGGCGAAACAACCGGAGGCCAAACAACAGCCGGTTCGCCCGCCGCAAGCGGTGTCCAGGCCGATTCAGCGACAGGACGTGGCGGTTCAGCGCGGGATTGAACCGATTCAGCGAGAAACCCAAACGGTTCAGCCAGAGATCGAGACGGTACAGCGCGACATGGAACCGGTCAGACGGGATCCGCAACCGGTTCAGCGGGAGTTTCAGCCGGCGCGCGACGTCGAACCGGCCCGGGAAGTCGTCGCAGTCGAGCGGGCACAGGCCGACACACGGGAGGTTACGAAACCCGCGAAGACCGCCGAGCCGCTTACGACAGAGCCCGCTCGAGAGCTCGCGTCCGCCGTCGAACAGCAGGTGAATCAAACAGCCCCGATGCCGGTGGAGACCCGCGAAATCCCGGCGCCCGTGGTTCAGCATAGAATTGCAGAGACAAAGTCTGAGCCTGAGGTCATGGCCCGCGCCCCAGTGACGGAGGCGCCCGCCTCCCCGCCGGTGATCGAACGACCTGCGCCGGTCGAACAGGCCGCCATTGCCGAACCGATCCAGCCGGCGCCCGCAGTCCCCTCACCTGCTACTCAGGAAACGGTCACCCCGCCTCCCGATCCATCGGTCGCGCCGGCGAGCAATGACTCGCCTGCTCCCGCCGTTCAGGAGCAGCCGCCGGTCGTGGCCCGCTCCGTCACGCCGAATCCGGGACGAAAGGCGGATTATGGCTGGCTCGCCGAGTCGCTGCATCGCAGGATCGTCGAGCTGAGGCAATATCCCAGCGTCGCTCGCGTCAATGGCTGGGAAGGCAAGGTCGTGCTCCGTGTGCAGATCCGGCGGGACGGCAATCTCGATAGTGTCTCAGTCGTAAAAAGCTCGGGCCATGAGACATTGGACAATGCGGCGATGGAAGCGGTCAAACGCGCCTGCCCGTTGCATATGAAGCATGAATTGGCGGCTCCGATGGTCGTGGTTCAAGTGCCGATCAACTATAGTTTGAATAGATAGGTCCACGGCGTCACGGATAAGTGACGCCACGTTTGTGGGCGCCCGCGAGGTCCACGTCCCGTGAGCCGGCAGTTTTCGAAAGGCGAGGCGTACCCCCTTCTCACCCGACCCGCGCCGAGCCTGCCGAGGACTTTTTTAACATCCTGCTAAGCGAAAATGGCGATGAAAGTGACGTCACGGGCGTGGCCATCCTGCAAACAGCGAGCAGGCTTTTGTATTCTCGTGTTTCTATGCGCCGCTCTCGAACAGCCCGCATTTTCCGCCGATGACTCATTCAAGAGACTGAAGATCGGGCCGGTGCCCGCCGGCACGCCGGCCACACCGTTCGAGATGCCTGCACTCGATGGTCAGCATGTAGCATCCAAAGACCTGGCCGGCAGAATAGTCCTCCTCAATTTCTGGGCCACCTGGTGCGGCCCCTGCAAGGATGAGATGCCGGCCTTCGCACGACTCCGGAAGAGCCTGGATCAGGATAGATTCGTATTACTTACCGTCACGACGGACTTGCAACGAGATGGGATCCGCCGGTTTCTTCATAATATCGATGTGCAGCTCCCGGTGTTATTCGACGAGGACCGCGAAGTGTCCGACGCATACATGGTTCGAGCCCTTCCCACCACCGTGATCATCGGCCGGACCGGGACGATACTGGGCCGAGCCGTAGGGCCTCGTACCTGGGACAGTCCTGAGGCGATCGACTTGATGCAACGGCTCATGGAGCAGGGCGAATGAGGAAGTCTCTCCTGGGCATAAGTGTGCTCGTCGCTGCCGGTTATCTTTTGCTATCTGTCGCCTCGATGGTCTGTGCGGTCGACTTCGGTGACGGCCATGCCGGCGGCCACCATCATGGCGGCAAACTCTCGCATTCGAGCAGTTGTGCCTGGGCCTGCCAAGCCAATCCCGCGTCCGTCTTCATCTCGACTGCGTTATTGTTGGAACCGATCGCGGAAGTCGTATCCTCCCATTGGACCCAAGAGGTCTTCACGCCATTCCTATCGAATCATTTTTCCGTGTCCCGCGGCCCCCCTCCGGCATTGCTCCTATCCTAGTCACCTATTTGCACCTCACACCATTTGAACACCACCCGGAATGAAGAGCCGGGGGTGAGGCATTGCCTGCAATAGCGCTGTTGCACGTCGCTCGCGGGACGCCGGCACATGTGTGGGCGATCGGATTGCGCGTCACGCACGTGTGCTGCTCGACGCTCTTCATCACTGAAGCCCGAACACCTATGCGGGGACGCCGAACAAAAGACATCGACTCAATTTCGTAGCGAACGGAGGAGAGAGAATGATCCGTGTATTGTGGCGCGCAATGGCGGCGGCGCTGTTCCTCATCGGAATGGCGCTGGGGGGAGTGAACTCGCCGCCGGTCATGGGGGCCGACAAGGTTGAAAGGGTCGAAGAGGAGCATCCCGAAGTCATCATGGAAACGGTGGCGGTGGAAGGGAAGCGGATCGAGAACATTGAAGACGTCAAGCGGGACCTGGCTCGGAGGCCGGGAAGCAATATCATCATTCCAGAAAAAGAGATTGTCGAATCACGCGCCTTGAACCTCAATGATGTCTTGTTGTTTGCGCCCGGTGTCCGCTTTCAATCGCGCTTCGGCGCCGATGAGGGGCAATTTCAGATACGCGGCACCTCGCTCCGCAATAATTTCCACCATCGCGGCATCAACATTCTGATCAACGGCATCTTTTTCGGCGACGCCGACGGCTTCTCGGATTTTGAATCCATCGACTTACTCGCTTATGAGCGGATCGAAGTCTACAAAGGGGCGAATGCCTTGCGCTACGGCGCGAACAGCATCGGCGGCGCGATTAATTTCGTGCCGAGGACCGGATACAGTGCTTCATTTCTCCAATCGCGTTTCTTGGCCGGCAGTTACGGATTGGTCAGCGGCCAGGTGTCGAGCGGCAAAGTCACGCAGCCGTTCAAAGTCGGTAACATGAACGCCACAATGGACTATTACATCAGCGCGTCGGGCAACCGCATGGATGGGTTTCAGGACAACAGTCAGCAGGCGCGACAGCGCGTGAATGCGAATGTGGGGATTCAGTTGGGGAACCACCAGGAAATCCGCGCCTACTTTCTCCAGGCCAACGTGGCCGAACGGCTCCCCGGTGCGTTGACCAACGAGCAGCTGTTTGCAAATCCGCGACAGGCCGGCGGGCAAAGTCCTCCGGGCACTCCGCCCTTCTTTGCCTGCAACATCAATAATCAAACCTGTAACTACGGACGGTACTACAACCTGCAGCGCATCGGCGTCGCATATCACAATGACTTCGCGCCGAATCAGTTCTTCGAAATCATTCCGTACTATTCGTATCAGTATCTCGATCATCCCATTTTTCAGACGATCCGGCAGGACAACAACAACGTCGGCGGGGAATTCCGTTACGTGAATTCCAACCAACTCTTCGGCAGAAAGAATTCATTGGTGGTCGGGTTTCAACCGCGCTACGGCGATCAGCATCAAACGCGGTTCGTGAACATCAACGGCAACATCGGCGCGATGACGCAGGACGCACGCATCCGGACGACCTATTTCGGGATGTACGCCGAAGACGCATTCGATGCCGCCAACGATTTGACGATCGTGGTCGGCGGCCGATGGGACTACAGCGGGCGGCAGGCGAACGTGCAAAACTTCGGGCCGGCCGGCAACCCATTCGACCCGAATACGCCGTCCGTGCCGACGACGACGCAGCAGCCGTTGCGGCACTTCGATGCGATCAATCCCAAGGTTGGATTCGTGTATCGCACGACGCCGACTTCGCAACTGTATTTCAACGCGAGCCGCGCCTATGAAGCTCCGCTGAACCTCGAATTGCTTTCTGCGGTGAATGCCAATGGAAGCGCAAACACGGGCTTCCTGAATCTGGACGCTCAGCGGGCCTGGCAGTTGGAATTGGGACATCGGGGCATGTCGGAAAATAAGCGCTATAGCTGGGATCTCACCGTCTATAACCTGGAAATGCAGAAAGAGATACTGGCCTCGGTCATTAATAATACCGCCACCTTTCAGAATGCCAATGGCACGCGTCATACCGGAGTCGAAGCCGGCGGCGCCATGGTGCTGACCAAAGGCCTGTTTGCGCGCGGCGGCGGGACGCGCGACGACAGTGTGCAGGCACGGGTCGCCTATACCTGGTCGCGATTTAAGTTCACGGATGACGTGCGCGGAGGTGGAGTCGGAGGACCGAATGTTCTGATCGCCAAAGACGGCAACACGGTCGCCGGCGCCCCGGAGCACGCGTTGAATTTCGAGATGCGGTATGACCACCCGTCCGGTTGGTGGATCGCGCCCTATTTCGAATGGTCGCTCTCAGGCTTCTATGTGGATTATCTGAATACGATCAAGAATCCTTCGTATTTTGTGCTCCATATGAAGTCCGGCTGGAACATCGGGGAGCATTGGTCGTTGTTCGCCGAAGGACGCAACCTAACCGACAAGACCTACGCCGGGGCGGTGGTGGTGAACGATCAATTGAACCGATTTGCCAATCCGGCTTGGGGCATCAGTGGATTCGCGGGGGTGGAGTACAAGTTCTAGCACTGACAAAAATCATGGCGGCCGACGATTCCAGGTCAAGCCGTGGGGTTCTGTACCTATGGTGTAAGGAACGGGAGTCGTCGTCATGTAGCATCAATGAGCAGCGGTCAGTAGACAAGCCTGATGTAAACGCTGCATGATGCGGAAGACAGCGCTCCAAATATCGGCCTACTTCATTTCACGACATCAAGACAAGGAGGTGATGTGATGTCCAAGCAAGCATTGTTTCTTACGGCGATTATGACGCTTGCCGGATCGGCTCTCTCGCCTGTCATGGCGGCCGAGCAGAAGGTCACGTTGATGCTGGGCGGGAAATTTTGTGACTTATATCTCGGCGAGGTATCGAATGCACTGACAAAAATCGACGGTGTCAAGAACGTGGACCTCAAGAGCATGAAAGGCCATGCGATCGTGACCATCGACGGTGAGAAGACCAAGCCCGCGCAACTTGCAAAGGCCGTGAATGGAGTGAAAGGGGATGGATGGCACTGTGCCGGCGAGGTGATGAAATAGAGCCGTAGATGCGTAATTGTCAAAGGTGGAGTTCGGCACAGCTGACAGCCGATACCGTGGCACTGTGTTTTGGGCATGGCGATCAGCATGCGGACGAACCAGCCGAGGCAAGCGGCGACGCGTACGTCAAGACGAGCGATCAACCATGCAGAGGAGGTGTTCCGGTTCGCCAGGAGTCCGAGAACCGGATGATCACCAATAGGGATACGGCCGCCAGTAGGGACCCCACATGGGGCCCCAGTAGGGGTAATAATAGGGATAGGGCCGCACCGGGTATATGGGCGCCTCGGCCATCTGGGGCCAGACCTTCAAGTCTCTGACTTCGACCACCGGATAGGTATACTCGGTTTCGTCCAGAGGCATTGTCTGAGAGCCGGCGAGCTCGCCCGTCACAGTGACGCGAGTCCCATGCGGGATGGTCGCGGGATCAAGAAACTCCTTCTGGATGGCAAGGAACCGTCCCTGAGATTGCGTCAGATCGGCGACCGGGACTTGCGAACTGCTCAGCGGAAGCTGTAAGACTTCAATCCTGGTTCCGTCCTTCAGCCGTTTGGCTGCAAGTACTTCACCGCCCAAGACCACCGTTTGCCCTTTGAATGAGTCGGGCGAGTTCTTGATTTGCGCAAAGGAAATGGTGGGGTTCGACTCAAGGGGCCCTTCCGAAGTGGTGGCGCAGCCGGACAAAGCAAGAGCGAGAAGGAGCCAGCCGGGCTTCGAGTATCTGACCATGGTGGTGCCCGATTATAGCAGACATGCAGTCCTGCAGCATTGACTATCATGCCGGGAGTCCTGTGTACTGAGGCATTGCGACGAGAGGAAAGGAGAGCAACGTTATGAGGGGACGGTCCAGTCAAAGCCGCATGATTGTGGGGCTGGTTCTTGCCATAGTCGGCACGTTGAGCGTGCCGGCCCCAGGCGGTGCAGCCAAACCGGAATTCAAAGGAAAATTCGAACTCTTGAAAGATGAGCCGTCGACCCACCAGCCCGGCAAGGTGAAACTCGTCGAATTTGCGGATTTCTACTGTCCCCATTGCCATCGATTCGACAGCGAAGGGCTGTCGATTCTCGAAAAGGAGTTCGGGAAGAAGTTGGACGTGACGATGGTCGGGTATCCGGTCATCGCCGGCAAGCTGCCCACGGCGTTCGACATGTACGAGCAGGCGAAGATGATGGGCAAGGGTAACGAGATGAAGCGCGTCTTGTTCCGGACGATTCACAAGGACAAGGTCACCGGAGTGTTGGATCGCACCTTGCGGGAAGCGTTGATCCGCGAGGTGGGGTTGGATCCAAAAGCGTTCGAGGAGGGACTCGAGAGCGCCAAGCCGGCGAAAGCCTTTGAAGAAGGGCGAAAGTGGGGCGATCGCATCAAGGTCCAGCAAACGCCGACCGTCTTGTTGGACGGCAATATAAAGGTCGAACAGATTGACCCGGAGAATCTCAAAGTTATTATTCAGAGCATTCTGGATGCGGACGGCGCGCGCCGGTGACGGCGCGCGCAGGCGCGAGTGACATTCTTTGTTTCTGCCATATGCCATACGCTATACGCCATTAGCTCTTATCGAGATACGCTTCACCAACGACGAGCGACGAATTAAGCCATGGCTCTTGACCCCATTTGCGGCATGACAGTGGATCCGGCGACCGCGGCGGGCCGCTACGACTATGAAGGCGCCACGTTCTGGTTCTGCAGCCGCCATTGTCTCGAAAAGTTTTCCGCCGATCCGGCTCGCTATGCCAAGCCCACACCCGCCATGGCGGGCAGGCAGCCTCAGGGCCGAAAGCCGCTTCCGATGATGCAGCCGGCCGCGCCTTCTGAACTCGGCACAGACAAGACGGGTCAAATAGACCCGGTTTGCGGGATGACGGTGGAGCCCGCCTCGGCGGCCGGATCGTATGAGCACGACGGCAAGCTCTATTACTTCTGTAGCCGCGGGTGCCTTGCGAAATTCCAAGCGGGGCCGGAAAGGTATCTGGCATCCGGGCCGCACCCGGCTCACATGCAGGAGCAGGATCCGATGTTGCTCAAGCCCCTGCCCGCCGAGCCGCGTGGCCCTGCTCAAGCCGCAGGGATGGAAATCGATCCCGTGTGCGGCATGAGCGTACAGCGACAAACCGCCGCCGGCTCCCATGAGTATCAAGGGAAGACCTATTGGTTCTGTTCTGCCAGCTGCCTGCAACGGTTCCGCGAGAACCCCGCTGCGTATCTTTCAGGCAAACCGCGAAAGATGGTGGAAGCAAGCACTGCCCGCGCGGCGCAAGGCACGAAGTACATCTGCCCCA
Source organism: Nitrospiraceae bacterium (assembly GCA_035250505.1). GTDB lineage: Bacteria > Nitrospirota > Nitrospiria > Nitrospirales > Nitrospiraceae > DASSBQ01. Next base: position 10,056 of record DATFFC010000151.1, read on the forward strand.
TGTGTCCCGAGGTATCGGAAGACAAGCCGGTCCCCTGTCCTAAATGTGGGATGGCGCTGGAACCGGCTGAACCGATGGCGACCAGCAAGACCGAATACACCTGTCCGATGCATCCCGAGATTGTCCAATCCGAACCGGGGACTTGCCCTATCTGCGGAATGGCTCTGGAAGCCAGGACCGTGTCGCTCGAGGGAGAGGCCAGCCCGGAATTGACCGATATGTCGCGACGGCTGTGGTGGAGCGCCGGTCCGGCCCTCATCGTGTTCGTTCTCGCCATGTCGCATATGATCCCGGGGCATCCGCTACAACATCTGGTGTCCGATCCTCTGTCTGCTTGGATCCAATTCATACTTGCCACACCGGTCGTACTCTGGGGCGGATGGCCGTTCTTTCAACGAGGGTGGAATTCCATTGTCCATCGCAGCCCGAATATGTTCACGTTGATCGCGATCGGTACCGGCGCGGCCTATGGGTACAGTGCCGTCGCCACCCTGTTCCCGAGCCTGATCCCCGCCTCGTTTCGGCAGCCCAATGGCTCTGTTCCCGTGTACTTCGAAGCGGCGGCCGTTATCACCGTCCTCGTCTTGCTCGGGCAAGTTTTGGAGCTGCGCGCGAGAAGCCGGACATCGGGAGCCATCCGAGCGCTGCTTGGGCTCGCGCCGAAAACCGCGCGCCTCCTGCGCGGCGGTGGGCGAGAAGAGGATGTTCCGCTCGAGCAGGTCCATGTCGGTGATCGCTTGCGGGTCCGGCCCGGCGAAAGGATTCCCGTGGACGGCATCGTACTGGAAGGCTCCACGATTATCGATGAGTCCATGGTGACCGGAGAAGCCGTACCGGTCGAGAAGAGTCCGTCAAGCCAGGTGACCGGGGGCACGATCAACGGCACGGGCAGCTTCGTAATGGAGGCGAAGCGGGTCGGGAATGAGACGTTGCTGGCTCAGATCGTTCGAATGGTCGGAGAGGCGCAGCGGAGTCGCGCGCCGATTCAGCGCGTCGCCGACGTGGTCGCGTCCTATTTTGTGCCTATCGTTGTGGCGATTGCGGTGATGACCGGAATCGCGTGGGCCATCTGGGGACCTGAACCCCGTCTGGCCTATGCGCTGCTGAATGCCGTAGCGGTGTTGATCATTGCCTGTCCCTGCGCGCTTGGTCTGGCGACGCCGATGTCGATCATGGTCGGAACCGGCCGCGGTGCGACGGCCGGTGTGCTGATTCGGAAGGCCGAGGCGCTGGAGGTGATGGAGAAGGTCGACACCTTAGTGTTCGACAAGACCGGAACGTTGACGGAAGGAAGGCCAAAGCTTCTCAAGACTTTCGTCGTGCCGCCGTGGAAAGAACCGGAAGTTCTCAGTGCGGCTGCTTCGGTGGAGCGAGGAAGCGAACATCCTCTGGCGGCGGCCATCGTCGCGGGAGCGCACGCCCAGCAACTTGATATCCATCCCGTATCCGACTTCCAATCGATGACAGGGAAAGGCGTTACGGGCACAGTGCGGGGCCGTGGTGTCGCCGTAGGGACCGCCGAATTCATGAAGGAGCTGGGCGCGGCGTCTTCGGCGCTGGACGATTTGGCTCATCGGGCGGACGCTTTGCGCCATGCCGGGGCCACGGCCATGTTCGTAGCAATCGACAAGAAACCGGCAGGGCTCGTCGCGGTGGCCGATCCGATTAAATCGACGACCCCGGAAGCCGTTCGAATTTTGCGGGACGAAGGGTTGCATCTGATCATGGTCACAGGGGATCACCGGGCGACCGCAGAGGCGGTGGCCAAGCAGCTGGGGCTGGACGACGTGCGGGCCCAGGTGCGGCCGGACGATAAGGGCCGCATCATCAAGGACCTCCAAGCGCGAGGGCATGTCGTCGCGATGGCAGGGGACGGCATTAACGATGCGCCGGCCCTAGCGCAGGCAGATGTCGGATTGGCCATGGGGACCGGGACGGATGTGGCGATGGAAAGCGCCGGTGTCACGTTGGTCAAGGGCGACCTACGTGCAATCGTGAGAGCAAGGCGCCTGAGCCGCGCGGCGATGAAGAACATCCGCCAAAACCTGTTGTTCGCGTTTCTCTACAATGCGCTCGGCGTTCCGATCGCGGCGGGCGTGCTCTATCCATTCTTCGGACTGTTACTCAGCCCCATGATAGCCAGCGCGGCCATGACGTTCAGTTCCGTATCCGTAATCTCCAACGCCTTGCGGTTGCGCCACGCCGAATTATGACGCCACGTCGATGCACCAGGCAGAGGCATGATTCGCTTCAGCCAGCCATGCATTTCCCATCCTGACCCGATGACAAGGCGCCATTCCATGGCTCTGTGCCGGCTCGTTGCGGCACTGTTGATCACCGGTCAGGCATTTTTCCTTCCGTGGATGAGAGCTTCTCCGGTCGATGCGGCGACACGATCGCTACCCGTCGCCGGCGCGGCAGACCTGCAGTCTCAGGTGCGGTCCACTGCGGCCAAAGTTATTCCGGCCGTCGTGAGTATCGCGTCCACCGTGGTGGTGCCTGATCAAGCCTTCAGCGACGAGGGACTCCCGTTCGGCATGTTTAAGGACATTCCGCCGCGACGGCAATACGGGCAAGGTTCCGGTGTCATCGTGACCGCCGACGGCTATATCATCACGAACAATCACGTTGTGGCTGAGGCGGTTGATGTCGAAGTGGTCCTCGCGGACCGCCGGCAATACAAGGGCCGCGTGGTGGCGACGGACCCCAAGACGGACGTGGCTGTGGTGAAGATCAATGCGAACGGGCTGCCCACCGTGCCATGGGGAGACTCGAGCGCGCTCGCGGTAGGCGATTTCGTGCTGGCCATCGGGAACCCGTTAGGATTGAATCGCACCGTGACGTTCGGGATTGTGAGCGCGGTGGGACGCGCGGATGTCGGGGTCGCCGATTTTGAAGACTTCGTCCAGACCGACGCTCCCATCAATCCCGGCAACAGCGGCGGCGCGCTGGTGAACATCAATGGAGAGTTGGTCGGTATCAACACGGCCATTGCCAGCCCCACCGGGGGCAGTGTCGGTGTGGGGTTTGCCATTCCGAGCAACATGGCGCGCGCGGCCATGCAGAGTCTCATCAAAACGGGCCGCGTGGTGCGAGGATTCCTGGGCGCCTCAACTCAGGATGTCAGTCCGCTGCTGGCAAAAGTCTTCCGTCTGCCGGATGTCAAAGGCTCTATCGTGACGGATCTCCAGCCAAAGGGATCCGCCGAACGTGCCGGCTTGAAGCGCGGCGATGTGGTCGTGCGGTTCGATGGCCGTGATGTCATGGACAGCGGCCATTTGAGGAATCTGGTCGCTGCCGCTGAGATTGGAAGCAAGCATCGCCTTGATGTCATCCGCGACGCGCGCACGATGCAGGCGGAACTGATTGTACAGGAAGCACCCCGTGAACGGAGCAAGAAGGCGCACGCGGAGACCGAGCGGACACTCACGGCTCACCCGCTGTCCGGTGTCATGGTGGACGAGGTGACTCCGGCCCTGGCTCGGCAGATGGATCTTGTCGCGAACTCCGGCTTGGTCGTCACGGACGTGGAGGAAGGCAGTATCGCGGAGGTATCGGGACTCCTTCCCGGCGACATGATTCTCGAACTGAACCGCCAAGCTGTTCCTAATTTCAACACCTTTCAACGTCTCGCCGAACCGCTGAAACCGACCGATCTGGCGCTTCTGCTGATCAACCGGCAGGGGACGGTGCTGTATATTCCGATTCAGAGTGAATAAAACATCGACGATCGGTATTTTCGCGCCTGCAGCCTCGACTAGCTGCTGTAGTGCGCGAAAGACCGGGTACGGTTCCCCCCATCCCCCATATCAGAATATGGGGGTTTCCGATCCGCCTCCGGCGGTCGGACCTCCCTCGGTCCTTCGCGCGACACACCAGCGAAGACACGGGGCGCTCACCGGGACACGGGCCGCCTCACGTCTCGGCGGCGTTCACAAACGTGACGCGCTTTATTCAGCGCGTCGTGAACCTCGCGCCCGTACGCAAACGTGACGCGATTTATTCATCGCCTCGCGCACCTCATCCGCAATGGCACTCCGCGATCAGCTCCCCGCCTGAGTGGAGGGAATGAGGCCACGTCCAAATTTCTACGGCATCCGTTCCAGCCAAGGCCAGAGCAAATGCATCAATCAGCGAACAAACCGACGGCACGCCCTTGATAAAAGCAGGTATTAGCCATTATACTAGCCACTTATAAGGCTACTAACAATGGAGGACGTCATGCCGCAGGTGGATCAATTCGTCTCCGTGACGGAAGCCAAGAACAAACTGCTTGATCTTATTCGCCGACTGAAGACGAGGCAGGAAGTCGTGGCTATTACCAGAGACGGAGTACCCGCCGCTGTGCTACTCAGCATGGACCAGTTCGAGGGGTTGATGGAAACGCTGGAGATTCTTAGCGATCCCAAGACAATGCGCTCGCTGAGGCGTTCAGTGAAGCAAGCTCACGCCGGCAGGTGGCTTGCCGATGAAGCTGTGTTTGGCCGAGAGGATTCGTGACACCTTTCCGCACTCGGTATACGCCTGAAGCGGCGGAGAGAATCCGGAAGCTTCACCCTCAAATTAAGCAAGAAATCAGAGACGGGATCAGGACCTTACTGAACAATCCGCTCGCCGGCCGCGCTCTTCATTCTGAATTGTCGGGATACTGGTCTTATCGCATCCGTACCTACCGTGTGATCTATGAGGTGAATGAAGAACGCTCATCATTGGACGTGATTTTTATCGGCCCCAGGCGGAATGTCTACGAGGAATTGAGAGCCTTCTTGCTGGAGCAACCCCGTTAAGAAGGTTGAGGGCTTAAACCCGGTGCCATACATTCCGATTCAGACCATGGACCATGGTTCCGCATCCGGTCCGCATCCCATGCATTCTGTCCGGACGGAGACAGAATGTCCGTTCCACCATAACCACCAGAACATCCGCGATTGAACGGCTTTCCATTCACTGATCCCACCGACGACCTGCCGACAGCCTGTCGAAGAAATGGGATTTCGACTGGTTGACCCTGACGCGAACACGTAGAGAATTCGACGAATCCCAGCACAACTTGCTTCGGCCCACCATTTGCTTGTCTCCACTAACGACTTTGCTTCGGGGAACTCACAGGACCGGAAGGTGCCCTGGCGGGACTCCGGTGCCTGCCGTAAGGCGGGTAGTCAGGAGCCTGTCGGGTCGATAGCTACTTCTATAAATAAAACTATCCAGAACGGAGGAGCCGTATGATCAGCACACTTCGGCAACAACTCATGTCAATGGTGGGAGTAGTGGCGATGGGGGTGGCGCTGTCGGCGTGCAACACAACCAAAGCGACGATGGATACGACGGTCAACTTTTTCTCCAGCACGACCCCGCAGGATCTCTTTTCTCAGGACGGCCAGGTGCGGCAAGAACAGAAGATCAACCTCTTTGCCGGCGTGGCCTACGAGAGCCTTCGCCAGGAGGCGGCGGCCGGCGGCGGGCAGTATGTCACGTCGCTGGCGGCCTTATACGGAATGCCGGCGTCCAAGCACGAGCGTTTTGCGCAACTGCTGCAAGCCAAGCACTCCGATTTGTTCATAGCGGATCTTAATGAAGATCGAACGGCGCATCTCAAGATGGTGGCTGCGCTGAATCGCGCCCTTGTGGCCGACGGGTCGCTGAATCGATAGGCCGTCGAGGCCGGGATCGGAGGAAATCATGGGAACAATGGGGAAGGGATTCATCTTGTGGCTGTTGGGTGTTCCGGTCAGCATTCTGGTATTGCTCTGGTTCCTCGGTATTCTCAGATAATGCAACCGCGGCACAGCCGGCGGTTTCGCCGGCCTGCGGTCGCGAAAGGAGGCTCTTGTCATGCTGTCCTGCGGGCGGTTCGTTCTCGTGACCCTTTTCACACTGCCGGCATTCCTGATGACCGGCCTGCTTCCTAGCCATGCAGCCGATCTCGAGATGCAGATCGTCGACAAGAATTGCTGGATCGAGATCTTCGAGGACGACGATTTCGATGCGGATGATCCCCATGTCAAGCTCTATGGTCCCAAAGAGTTCGCGACGCTCAAGAATGTCGGTGGAAAGGACTGGAGCAATGACATTGAAAGCGTCATCGTCGGATCCAATGCGACCGTGCGGGCCTACGAGGACAAGGATTTCAAGGGGACCGAAATTGCTTTCGCACCAGGACAGCGGGTCCAGAATCTCGGCAAGCTGGACATGGCGAACGATATTGAGTCAATGAAAATCTCCTGCGGGAAATAACCCCGCCCCATCCATGATTCGCATTTTCACGCGTCTGCGGGAGTGATCTCCTGTCTCGTCGGAGATCACCCGCGGACGTTCGTTTCCACTCACTTGCCCATGAACTCTCCTACAGGAGCCAGGATCTCGATGTGTTCGCAGAGGATTTTAAAGGCGACCATGAGAGGAACGGCCAACAACGCGCCCGGGATGCCCCAAATCCATCCCCAGATCATGAGACCGATCAGCAGCACGACCGGATTCAGTTCGAGCCGGTGACCCACGATCATCGGATAGGCAAGTGATCCTTCAATGACGGCCAACGCGGCATAGGTCCCTGCGACGGCAAACATCCATCCTACGCTCTCGAACGTCATGGCCGCGACGAGGGTGACCACCGTCACGCCGACCATGTGTCCGAGATATGGAATGAACGTCAGAAAAGCGGCCATTACGCCCCAAAGCAGAGGATTGGGCATTCCCAGCGCCGCCATAGCGGCGCCCACCGCAATTCCCAATCCGCAATTGATGCAGCTCACCGTAAAAAGATAGGACGCCAGTTGCCCCTCGATTTCACGGACAATCTCCACCGCCCGCTTCTTATCCGCCGGCCGGTGGAGCACTTTGATGACCTTCTGAAGGAACAGATCACCGGAGGACAGAAAGAAATACAGCAGGACCAACATCGCGGCGAGCCCCGCGAGCAATTCTCCCGTCAGACTGAATATTTTGAACTGCCAGGCATTCCCCTTCACGACCACCTGTTGGACTTTCTTGGAATCGTCCGGACTAGCCGCCTTCGAGAGCAGATCGGTCGCCTTGCTCATCTCCTCCATCGGCTTTTTGAGTACGCGAAGCTTGTACTCCGCTTCAGTAAAGGCGGCAGGCGCTTTGGCGATCCACTCCGCCGCCGGCTCTCCTAAGCGCGAGAGTCCGTAGGCCAGGACCAATACGAACATAGATAGGAAAAGCGCGGCGCCGACCGGTTCCGGGATCTTGACCTTCTTCATACGGCGTACCACGGGCGCCAGTAAGACGGATAGCATCACGGCGATTGCGATAGGGAGGAAGACCACTCGGCCGAAATGGAGCGTATATAGAATGCCGAGAATAAAGAGGCCGATTAGGGCGACGGAATGCTGACGGGGCAAGCTCTCCATCGCCCGAACCAAGGCGCCCATACGTTGTCCGCTCTCGGCAGCTCCGGCATGGGGCAAAGGATCAATCCCGGCCATGTTTTGTCGTCCCTTACAGCCGAATCAGTACCGCGCGTCCGGCATCCGCTCCCCATTCCTCTCCCGTGCCGGCGCTTCGAACCCGGAGGCCTCCTCATGGCCGGCTGACGTCGATCCTGGAACCACCACGCGCCCACGGCCGAGTACAAGGAGATCATCCAGCAGGGCTGCAAAACGGTCGCTCATGGGTCGTGATTGCATCAGGGTTTTCAGCGATTGGGCGCGCCGTCGATACTGCGGAGTACTCAGGACCCGCCGCGCGGCGTTCGTCACGGCAGCGACGGTCACCTGCCCGGCTCGGACGATCTTTCCGAGACCATTGTCCGTCACATAATGCATCATGAGATATTGATCGAGGTTATTCGGAATGCCGAGGACGGGAACGCCTGCTCCAATCGCCTGATACACCGTAGCGCTTCCTCCGTTGCAGATCACCAGATCGGCTTTCGCCGCTGCCTCGCCGCCGGGAAGGTACTCGGACATCCAAACATGGGAGGATACGGTACCGGGAAAGCGCCGTCCGGCGGTCGACACCATCACGGCGATCCCGAGCCCTTCGAGTGCCTCCAATACGAACGGCAACAGATCGATCCTTCCCGAGGACCCGAGCGTCACGTAGGCCAGCGGCCGATCGTCCGGCAGGCTCTCCCACCACGGCGGTTTGGTGCCGGCCGACCATAAGACAGGACCGAGATAGTGATGATGCGCCGGCAAGCCGAAGGTCGGAACAAATTCGGGAAGATCCGCGTACAGCGTGTGGTCCGCCTCCGTGAACATCCACGCCAGGCTATGGCCGACGATCGGCAATCCATGCTCGCGCCGGACCTTGTTGAGCGCTCTTGCATGATGGGCAAACACCAGCGGTCTCATGAGGCTGAATAGCACCTGACCGATCCGGGGTCCGAACCGTTCCGTGATGGCCAGTTCCGGCACGGTGACCCGTGGCCTCGCATAAGGACTCCAATGGGCGTTCGTCACGGTCAAGTACGGCACAGCGGCCGCGCGGGCGCTCACCGAAAGGGACAGTCGAAAATCGCCGACCACGACGGCCGGCTCGATGTCGGCGATCACCCGCAGATCCTCCTTCACGTAACCGCGCAACTCGGGAATCGTATAGAGCGGACAACCGGTCGCCAATCGCTCTTGAAACTGCTCACTGCGGATCGACTGAATCGGATGCAGGTGGAACGGCACACCGGAAAACAGCGTCCGATACCGTGGGTCGCAGGCCAGATGGATTTCATACCGGCTGTGGTCCAACGATTGTGCGAGCGCGACGGCCCGGGCGACATGAGCCAAGGTGACCGCTTCTGCAAAGAATAGGAGGCGTTGACGTGGCCCGGTCCTTCCTTCCACGCCGGGGGGGTACATCACGGCAGCGGTCGGCGCAAGAGTCGGCCGGCGGCGGCTCCGCACCAGCGCCGGGAGGTCCATTCGCCTAGCCAGCAATTTTCTCGCGACCATGCGGGTGATTCCGGCAATATCCTTCACCTGCCGGAAATGACTTCGCCGCAGATGTCGTCCGTACACCGCGGAAACCGGGACGGAACGAATCGCAACGCCGTGCCGCCCTGCTTCAATCAGCAACTCGCTTTCGAAGACGAAGCCCTTCGTTCGGTCGCACGCGAGTGCCAGCGCGCTGAGCAGGATGGCCGGATAGAGACGGAATCCCGATTGGCTGTCCGCGATAGGCTGCCCGGAGGCCCAAGACAACCAGAAATTCGCCACACGATTCGCCACGTATCGTGCCATTGGGATGGCATGAGCGTCATGGAGGCGCGAGCCGATGATGATCGCGCCCGGAACCCGCCGATGCAGAGCCAGCAAGGCGGGGATAGATTCCGGCTCATGTTGACCGTCCCCATCCAGCGTGATGACGGCGGTCGCCCCAAGACCGATGGCCTCCTGCATGCCGCGCCATAGAGTCGCCGCCTTGCCGAGATTACGCTCGTGCCGCAGAAGCATGATCGGCAGATCCTGTACCGCTTCCACCGTCCCGTCGCTTGATCCATCATCGACGACGATGACGTGCGACACGTGCGCCAGCGCGCGTGCCGCGATATCGGCGATTGTCGCGGCCTCGTTGTAGGCCGGAATGACAACGACATAGTGTGGGCTTGACGGGCTCATGCCATCGCTCCGTTCACCGAGATGATCTGGCCGGAAAGGTACGACGCGGCATCGGACACCAAATACGTGACCATACTCGCCACCTCGGCCGGAGCGCCGGCCCGCTTCATCGGAACGAGCCGCGCAATCGTTTGCGCATCGAACAGCGCGCCGGTCGAAGGCGTCGCCATGATGCCGGGCGCGACGGCATTCACCGTGATGCCCCGCGAGGACAATTCCAGGGCCAGCGCTTTTGTCGCCCCATGAAGGCCGGCCTTGGCCGCGGCATAGTTCACCTGACCTCGATTGCCGATCAGGCCGCTGACCGAGGTGATGGTCACGATGCGGCCCCATCGACTGCGGATCATCGGCAGCAGCAGCGGCTGCGTCACGTGAAAGAACCCCTTCAGCGACACATCGATGACGCTGCTCCATTGGTCGGCGGTCATGCCGGCCATCGGCGCGTCTCGATAGACGCCGGCGTTGTTGACCAAAATTTGAACGGCGCCCGCTTGCAGCAGTTTGTCCAAGGCCGCATGGGTCTCTTGATAGTCCGTGACATCGAAGCCTACCGGTTCAGCCGATCCACCCTCGGCACAAATCGACTCGGCGAGGAACTGGGCCCGGTCCGGATGGCGGTGACCATGAACAATGACGTGCAGACCGGCCGAAGCGAGCTCGCGACAAATGGCCGTCCCAATCGCTCCGCTCCCTCCGGTGACCAAAGCCCGTTTTCTCATCGGGGCATCTCGGACATCGTGCAATTCCGCCTCGGATCTTCCGTCGTCTGGGACACGATGATTGAGAGCCTTCCCGTCAGGATGAGGCGTTCGCCGGCTGTCACCGACACCTCATAAATGTGTCCCGACTCGTGTTGCAACAGAACATCGGCATGGATCATGAGGGATTCTTCGACATTGTCCAGACGCCCCACGGATACGGCGACATCCCGAACGGCGACTAAGAAGCCGGCGCTCGCCTGCCGGCCGGCCGCCCCTCGCAAGAGGGCGACGTGCACTGCGATTGCCTGCCCGCCGTATTCGATCGCAGACGAAGCGGGAAGGCCGCACCCATCACGGAGAGGGTGGTTGGGGTTGCGGTGGCTCGTCGCGCGACACACAATCCGCGTTTCGCTCCAGTCCTCAATGCTATCCAGCAAACACATGGCGCCTTGATGAGGGATGAGTTCCGCGACGTCGATCCGCATGTCAGTCCCCGCAGGACACGATGAGACTCAGGGAGTCGAGATAATCGAGACAGACAGTCTCCGATCCGCCGCCGGCCAAGGCCGCCAGGAGCGGCAGGCATTGGGCCGCAGGATTATCGTGCAAACTCTCTTCGATGCCGGGTGGTGGACTCGTCGCGACGCGACGGGGTTCCAGCGTGATGTTCCATCGCATCGGCCCCGAGGCCGTCGCTTCAGGAATCAGCAGCAGCGCAACCGCGAACCGATGGATCACGGGCCGTACCGCATGGAGCGGAGCGGGGAACGGGATGTCCGACGCGACCAGCAGCACCGCCCGCCGCTCCACGGCCACCTGCGCCGCCGCCTCCAGCAGACCCGCCGCGAACGACACGTCGTAGGCACAGAGACTTGTCGAGCTAGCCCGTGAGCCGGTCGCAATGCTCCAGTAGCCCGCGGGGGCGTTATAGACCGAGTTGTGGAACATCGTCGGCGACACGTCCCGCGCGGGACCGGCCAAGGACTCGCAGATCTTATGTGTGATCTCGCCGTCTCCATCCGACGAGGCAAAGACGGTCGCGACATCATCGGCCGGCACATCGGCTCCGCGGAGCGCTTCCTGCGCCACCGCTACAGCCAAACGAGCCGCGTCGCTGCTGCGCCGCCGCTCGGTCGCCGGTAGGATATCCGGAATCGGTTGGCTCGTCGGGCGAAGTCGGTACGGCTCCTCCCCACGCAGGATGGACCGCGTGGCGGTCCATCCTTCCAGACCCGGACCCAGCACTCCCACTGCCTGGACATAGCATTCCATTTACAGTGTCTTCCCGAAGATGAGGCTGCAGTTATTGCCGCCGAAGCCGAATGAATTGCTGACGACCCGCTGCAAAGGCTGGTACATCCCGTTCATGACAATATGACTTCGGAGGTGCGGATCGATCGCGTTCGTGTTCACCGTGCCCGGCACAAAGTCGTGGCGGAGGCACAGGGCCGAGAGCACGGCCTCCGTGATGCCGGCGGCTCCGAGCGTATGGCCCGTTGCGCCTTTGGTGGAACTGCATGGGGTGCCGGCGCCGAAGATCCGGTAGACGGCCTGATCTTCCGCCACATCGTTCGCCGGCGTGCCGGTGCCATGCAAATTGACATAGCCGATATCAACGGCTTTGAGGGCCGCCCGGTCGAGAGCCTGCTCCATCGCGAGCGCCGCTCCCTTGCCTTCCGGCTGGGGCGTGGACATGTGATAGGCGTCGCTGCTTTCCCCATATCCCAACAATGCGATATCCGCCTTGCCCCGTCCCGGCCGCTCCAGCAACATGAAGCCAGCCGCCTCCCCGATCGAGAGTCCATTTCGGGTCGCGTCGCACGGACGGCACGGACGATCCGAAAGAAGCCCGAGCGAGGCGAACCCATACAAGGTCATGAGGCAGAGGCTGTCCACACCGCCCACGACGACGGCATCGCAGAATCCGGACGCGATCCATCGCGCTGCGCCGGCAAAGACCTTGGCGCTGGACGAGCAGGCGGTCGACACAGAGGCGACGGGGCCGGCAAGCTGAAGATGGCGCCGGACAAACTCGCTGACTGAAAACAGATTCTGTGTCTGACGATATCGAAAATCGCCCGGCAACATGCCATCGGGACGCCGGCGTTGATAGGCCAGTTCCGCTTCCAAAATTCCGGACGTCGTGGTCCCGAGCAGTACCCCGACTCGTTCAGGGCCATAGCCATGCCTCGCCTGCTCAACCGCCCGTTCAAATCCATCCTGCATCAGCCCCAACAATGCCAGGCGATTGTTCCGACAGTCCCATTCGGCCGACTCCTCGGGAATGATCCGTTGTTCCAGCTCCGTGATTCGGCCGATCCACGTCTTGACGGTCGCATCTTCGAAATCGTTGGGTCGTAACCCGCTGCGGCCTTCACGCAAGGCCTCCCATGTCGCCGACAGACCGAGACCGAGCGGGTTTGCTGTCGCGATGGCGGTCACGGGCACGGGCTCCATCACCTTCACGTTGTCACCACCGGTCTTGCGAGCATGGCCGAAAGAATCAATGAGAACAGGGCGCCCAAGCTTACCGTGATGCCGATCGCGTGCAACACCGGAGTCTGCGAGCAGGCCAGCGTCCCGAAGGCGGCCAAGGTGGCTCCGATGCAAACAAGCAGTGCCAGCGACGTGCGGCGGTGTTCGGCCTCATCTCCTGCCGCGCGACGAAAGAAGAGCGCATAGTTGAGGCCGATGCCCATGACCAACAGCAGCGACACGAGATGAAAGAGCGAGAGCCGCTCTCCCGCGAGCATGAGCGACGTAACGGCGAACAGGATCGCGATGACGGGAGGAAGCAGAACCATGCCGACGATGCTGGCCCGCCGCAGTCCCCACCAGAGAACGGCCGTGATGGCCGCCACGCCGAGCGCGGTAAGCCGCAGCGATTCCTCCCGATACCTTGCCACCAATCGATCGGCTTCTTGCTTGAGATCGAGAAACGTCACCCCCTGCCCCTCTCGTTCAATGCGGCGAGCCAGCGCCGCCGGATCGGTCACTCCACGCAACGGAGCCAATGCCGTCCATTCATTTCCGCTGTGCAGGAGGAGCGCGCGCAATTTCAATGATAAGGCCGACGGCTCCAAGTCGCCGGGATCCAGAAGATCACCGGTTCGTGCCCGTTCGACGGCTTGCAAGAACGGCTCGAAGAGTCCTGCACGAAACGGTAACCCCTGGAGGGCCTCTTGCAGCGCAGCCTTCAAGACTCCCGGTTTTGGCAAAGCCGCGCGGCGGCGTTCCTGCGTCTCTCGAGAAGGAACATAGAAGCTGGGCAAGTCAAAGCCCCCGATCATGCCTTCCGCGACCAGCCGGCGCAGGAACGTGCCGGCTGATTCGCTCACGGCGAGCGCCTGGTCTCGGCTGTCGGCATTGATGACCAACAAGAACCGCACATCGGGCGCGCCCAGTTCTCTCCGAAGCTGCTCGTCCAAGGCCTTGCCCGACTGGGACACCGGGCTCAAGTGGGCCAGGTCATCATCCCAAATTCGTGTTTCGCTGAACGCGAGATACGAGACAGCCGCAAGGACTCCGAGCCACACGAGCCGGCGACCGCGACCGATCCATCGTAGAGACCGGATCCAATCCACATGCGGAACACGTGATGACGGCTCCGTTCTGAGTCGCGGCGCCAAGGCCGGCACGACCCAGCGGGTGACAAGCCCGGCGGCCAAGACGCCCACGACGATCAGCACACCCAATTGCGACAGTCCGGTGAAACTGGACAGCAGCATACTGAGCCCACCGAACACCGTGGTCAGCACCGCCAATCTGAGTGTCGGCCATATGCGCAGAAGCGTGTCCCTCGGCCGTTCACCGGGAGCGACATTCGTAAACAGATACGCGGGATAATCGACGGCTTCCCCGATCAAGGTCGCGCCGAATCCTAATGTAATGCCATGGACGAAGCCGAACAGGCCTTGCACCGCCGCAATGCCGATCAGCAAGCCGGTCAAGACCGGCAGGAAGCTGAGCACCATGAGGGGGGTGGACCGATAGACCAGCACCAGCAAGACCGTGACGAGGACCCCCGCGATAAGAGACAGGCGCCAAGACTCCTGCTCGATCGTGGCGCGCGCCTCAACGGCAAAAACCGCCGGGCCGCTCACCAGTAACCGGGCCTCCTTAGGCAAACCAGCCTCGCGATAGGCTTGGCGGATCAAGGTGACCGCGTCCGCCTGCCGGTCCAGATCGAATCCCGGCGCGCGCGATTCCGCAATGAGCTGTGCCCTCCGGCCGTCCCGGGAAAACCAGACGCCATGGAGCATCGCAGGCGCCTCACCCATCTGGATTTGTGAAATGATTTGCCGCAACTCCCCGGTAGGATCGGCCGGCAAGAGCGCTTTCGTCACGGCCCCGGCCGGAGAACCGAGCAAACGCAGTTGCTCTTCAAGAGACGCGCGCAAGGCGGAGGCGGTGAACCGATCGACGGTCACGGCCGGACTCAATAGATAACGATGGCTCATCAACACCTCCCGCTCAGCGGCAAACTGAGCGGGATCCCCATTGTTCACGTAACTGAACAGGCCGCTCGAATCGAGTCGCCGGGCGATCTGCCGGCTGGCATCGGCTAACAGCTCGGGCTCGGCTCCTTCGAGCCCCACCAGGATGAGTCGGGCCGCGACGCCGTCACGCAGTTGGGCCACGAGGAGATGCTGCATCCGGTCGGCGACGCGCGGCAGCAAAGCCGTCAGGTCCGTCGTCACAGTGATCCGGCTGATCACGCCTGCGCTGAGAACCAGCAACGCAATCCAAACCGCCACGGCGGTCCGTGAAAGGCTGGTCACGACACCGGCTCATGAATCGCCATCACGGAACGGTCTCCTCCCGCCTCGTGAATCTCCACGAGCGTCAGGCGGTTTCCGTGCCCCGTCAGCCGGATGGATGTTAGATACGACGCGGCCTGCGGATCGAGCGGACGCAACGTCAACAGCCATTTCTTCGGCGTGCCTTCGACCTTGATGTGATAGAAGCGCCGAAGCGCCTCCACCTCGCCGGCAAGGCTGGCTCGGATCGCTTCGACAAACGACCAGATCAACGGATGGCTCTTGACTCCGATGCGTTTCGTGCCGTCCTTGTTCACCAACGTGAGCTGGTCGCCCTGAACGACCAGATGTTCCTCGTACGGGGTCAGCACATGTTTCTCCACGCGATTCGGCCGTGAATAGGCAAGTGTTCCCGTGAGAACCAACGGCTTGGCCAATACAGCCATCGTCTTGGTTTCGGTGAACCGGTCCCGGCGAGCAGAGACCTGTGCCATCTGCTCCATGAGCTGAGGCAAGTCCAACGGTGGCTGATTCTCGGCCGCTTCAGGGCTCCCGGGCTGCCCAAGGACGAGGCTCAGCGCCAGACACCGCGCGATCGTGGTCACGCGACAAGTCATAAAAGTTGAACCAGTTGTAAGGATACAGGCGGCAATAGTGCTCCAGCCGCTCGACGTACCGCTGCACCCAGGGTCGCAGATCATCCGATCGACCCGGCCGCCCCGTAGCACCGGTTCCAATGGTCTCCGCAAACGGCTCGAACCGGATAAGATATCGCCGGCCGCCCCGGTACAACCCGAAGAAGAGGACGACGGGGACCTGGAGGAGGGCCGCAAGGAGAAACGGACCTTCAGGAAAGGGAGTGGGCGTGCCCAAGAATTCACAGGTCACGGCCCGTTCTCCCCACAGCAACCGATCGGCCAGAATACCGACCAATTCCCCTTGGTCCAACCGCTCTTTCACCAGCAACATCGTATCAGGCGTGCCGGGAGGGATGATCCGCCGACGAATCTCCGGGTGCAGCCCATGTAACACGCGATTGAGATTGGAGGCGGCGCCTTCATGCATGACCACGTTGACCGGCAGATGTTTCTCGAACAACCCGTGCGCGCGAAGAATCTCAAAGCTGCCCAAGTGAGATCCCAGCAAGAGGCATCCGCGTTTCGTTGCGATAAAAGGATCGAGCGTCGAAGCTCCTTCAATCCGAACATCGAAATAGTGATGGCGGCCCGAGAGCAGATAGACCCGATCGTGGATCGTCGAAGCGAACGCGTGGTAATGGCGGAACACATCCGTCCATGCGGCCGGCCGCCCCAGCGCTCGGTCCAAGTACCGGCGCGACACGCGGCGGGTTCCTCCCGAGAACAAGATGAAATAGAGACAGATGGGATACAGAAAGCACCGGGCAACCGGCCGGCCGGCCCGCAAGGTCATCCAGGTCAGCAACCTGACCAGCATCACACTGCCGCGTTCCGGTTTCCGCAGCCATTCACTGCTCACGATCCCAGCACGCCACGGCTGCGACGGGATATCGCAGACTCCCCGACGCGATCGTGGTGTCTCCGCGGGTAATGGTGAACGCAATCTGTCCTCCGTCCCTCGTCTGTAGGGTCATGACAAACGGTTCATCAGGCCGCAATGAGGCGGTAAATTTCACCGCGGACCAGTAGATCGGTCCCGGCGCCACACGCCAGTGATCCTGCATCGTCGCGAGCAATTCATGGAGGAGCAGCACGGCCGGGACGATTGGATTGCCGGGGAAATGACCGGCCAACGACGGATGATCGGCGGGGATACGGCCGTGCGCTTGGATCTGCATAGTTTTTCCTTAGACCGAGCGACGGGACCTGCACGCCGCTGCAAGGGCTTCGAGCTGCTCGCGGGGCAGCTTTCCGGTCGCGTTCCTCGGGAGGGAATCGACCAGATGTAAGGGACGAGGTAGGAATACGGGATCGACGCGAGTCCGCAATGCGCCAAGGATCATGGAGGCTCTGAGCCCGGGCGCCACGACAAAAGCAGTCAGTCGGCCACTTCGCCCGTCGCCAGGCCGGTAAAACGTGCCGTCCACCACTCCGTCGATTCTCAGTAGGGCCGTATTCAAAGCCGACAGCGAAGCGCGCTTCCCCGCGATTTTCACCAGATCGTAGTTGGACCCATGCAGCAAAAACTCATCTTGATGAACGGTGATACGATCCGCCAGCCGGCACGGCTGTCCCACGTGGCCGCCGCTCACCCACGCGGTATCCCCGTCTTGGGTGAGCCGCAGACCCGGACAGAGGGTCCAGCGGTCGCCGGCCGTGGGCCGGCGCGATCCGATGACTCCGGCCTCGGTGCAGCCGTAGATCTCATGAACCGGCACGTCCCATAATTGTTCGGCCTTCGCCGCCAGCGATCGGGTGAGCGGCATAGTGGCCGACACTATCTGCTCGATTCCCGGCAAGGCGGTCTTCCGGCCGACATAGGCGCGGAGATGCACCGGTGTCGTCATCAGCCAGACCGGCAGGGGAAGATCGGCAAGATCCCCATGAAGATCCGCCGGCAAAATGGGATGCCCGGCATCAAGACTCCAGCCTCGCTGGAGCGGCAGCATGATCGTTGTTTCCAACCCATACATGTGTTGCGGCGGCACGGTGCCGACAACCACAGGCGGAATCGTGCAGTCCGTCGGCAACTGTCTCGCCAATGCCTCCGCGCCGTGAACGAGGGAACCCCATGTCTTGGCATGGGCTCTGGGTAGTCCACTGCTCCCGGAGGTAAATACGATCGCCGCGATTCGCGCCGATGGAATGACCGGGATATCGAGAGGTGTTCCGGCGGCTGTTCCGCCATCCGCGACACGATAGATCGGCATGCCGGGCGGGACATCGTCATGGTCGGTCAGAATATACGATTCCGGGTATCGATCGTTGAGTTGCTGTAGCACCTCGGTCGCTCGACAGGTCGGAAATAGACTCACGTGCCTGGATGCCAAGGCCGCTGCAAACGCAATCAAGAACCGGTAACGATCCTTGCACAGATTGACGGCGTGCCGCTTGGGCGGCAGGCGAGACGCCAATTCTCCGGCCGCCGCGAGAAAGTCGGACAGGAGGAATGCCGTCCCTTTCCGCCAAGCTATAAGATCGTTGAGGCTTTGGTGGGCGAGCAGCGGATAGGCCTGTCGCTCACGGATGGTAGGCGGAGGCCTCAGATTTCTCCATGCCCCGCTTGCTGCTGGTATGGCCGAGCGGATCATCGCGTCCTATGCTGATCGATATGAGCGGCCAGCGCCCGCACCGACGCGAAGGCCGCACGATCTTCCGAACGGAGATCACAGCCGTATCTCCGGGAGACGGACAGGGCAATTTCCAACATATCGATCGAGTCCAATCCCAGGCCTTCCCCAAAGAGAGGAATGGTCGGGTCCAGTTCTGCCGCCGGAACGTCGAGGTGCAGCGTATCCACAATGAGGAAGGCAATTTCTGCCTCGCTTGTGGCTGAAACCACAGCCGGTTTGTCGTGCTGTCGGGACATAGTCGTTACGCCTCGGTCGGGCGCCCCCTTGACGAGGCGGTCCGGAGCGGAAGAACCGCGCGCTGAAGCGCGGCCTTCAACATCCCCGGGGCCTCGTCGTAATATGGTTTGTCATCTAGGCACAGACCGGCGCGGCCTGCCGCTTCCAGAAGTAACTCGAGATATGCGTTCAAATTCCCCGCGGTATAGCGGTTCGTATCGTGGAAGGCGACGACGACGGGAACGACTCCTCCCACCGACGGAATTTCGCGGGCTACCAGAGACCGGTGCACCTTCCTCAACTGGGCACGAAAGTTCCAGCGTCTGAACAGATGGAGGCCGCAGTCGATTCCGTCGTAGGCCTTCACGTCCGAGAGCATCATGCGGAGTCCATGACGTTCGTACTGCGCCACCGTCGCGGGATTGAACCACCAGTAAGGCGGCCGAACCAGCGACGGTCCCTTGCCGGTAATAGAACGGATATCCGCCATGCCGTCGGCCAGTGATCGCCCCAGATCTGCCGACGACATGCTTGTGTGGCTGACATGGCCTCGGACGGTGCCGGTATGGAGTCCCAAGACATGTCCCTCTGCATGCTCTTTCTGGAGCATCGCCCGCCCATTCCGACATCCCCCTCCTCCGGTGTTTCTGGTCTGGACAAAAAACACGGCTTTGATGTCCCGTTGCACCCGGTTGCTCGCAAGCTCTCCCAGCACCCGCTCGGTATTGGCGTGAGGTCCATCATCGAATGTCAGAAGAAAGCGGGTATTCACAACGCCTTGTGCTGTTCTTCCGCTGATTTCAGGACCTTGCCGGTGCAGGTATAGCTGTAGGTGTAGATCCATGCCACCGGCCCAGGGAACTGGTGATGCATATCGGTAAGCCGAACTTTGACATTCAGCTTTTGAGCATCTTCTTTGAGATTTTCGACGCAGCCCTCAGGCGAGCGTCCACTCGAGATAACTTTCTCGATTTGGTCCGTTTCATAGTTGGGAATGGTATAGTGCGGCCCGCAGCCGCCGAGTAGGATCAGTGTGGCGATGACCCACGAGGGTTTCATGGAAGTGCCTCCCGCGCTAAAAGATTGATGTCGTGATCGGCTCGATCCTCCGTAGAACCACATTAGTAAAGGCTAGAGTCTTGCTGCACTAGGCCGACCCCTAGTTGGCTGGGAGAAGCGCCCCAGCGAACTTCACTGCTTCGAAATTTATTCCTGTGCATCCGGCCTTGCGGGCATTACCTGTCCGCAATACAATGCGGCGGCAATTCTCCCCCATTCATCAGGCCGAAGGAGCCTTCATGCCTCGGAAAAAACAAGAGTTTCGGCGTGACGGTCCGGCCGGTTCACCGCAAGCCGGTCAAGACTTCGAGAAACTCGGGGTCTTCTACCTCGGACGCCGATACGATCTCGCGGCAAAGCAACCCCAACAAGACTTACTGCTGTACGACTCCAAGGATCTCGTGACCCATGCCGTCTGTGTCGGCATGACGGGAAGCGGGAAAACCGGCTTGTGTATCGGGCTGTTAGAGGAGGCGGCGATCGACGGCATCCCCGGCCTCATCATTGATCCCAAAGGCGATCTGACCAATCTGATGTTGACGTTTCCCGAATTGAAGACGGACCAGTTTGCCCCCTGGGTGAACGAAGAGGACGCACGCAAGAAAGGGCTGTCCGCGGAAGACTATGCCGCGCAACAGGCGGACCTCTGGCGGAAAGGCCTCGCCGACTGGGGGCAAACCGGCGCCCGCATCCAAAAGCTGCGTGATGCGGCCGACTGCGTCGTCTACACGCCCGGTAGCAATGCGGGCGTCCCCGTGTCTATCCTCAAATCTTTCGCGGCTCCTTCGAACGAGATCTTGGACGAACCGGAATTACTGCAAGAGAGAATCGGCACGACGGTCACCGGTCTCCTCGCACTCGTCGGAACCGCGGCTGATCCGATCAAAAGTCCGGAGCACATCCTCTTAGCGCTGATCTTTGAGCAGGCATGGAAAGAACGACGTGACCTCGACTTGGCGTCGCTGATTCATGCGATCCAGTCCCCTCCGGTCACCAGGGTGGGAGTGATGGATCTGGAATCGTTCTTCCCGTCAAAAGATCGATTCGCCCTCGCCATGAAGCTCAACAATCTGCTGGCCGCGCCGGGCTTCAGCGATTGGTTGCAAGGAGAAGCCTTGGACATCGACGCACTCTTGTATACCGGCGAAGGCAAACCACGGCTGGCGATTCTATCGATTGCCCATCTCGGCGATGCCGAGCGGATGTTTTTCGTCACGTTGCTGCTGACGCAGGTGGTGGGCTGGATGCGGACGCAATCGGGAACGACCAGCCTGCGCGCCATCCTTTATATGGACGAAATCTTCGGCTATTTCCCTCCGGTCGCCAATCCTCCTTCGAAAGCCCCTCTCTTGACATTGTTGAAGCAGGCACGCGCGTTCGGCCTGGGGGTCGTTGTCGCAACGCAAAATCCTGTGGATCTCGACTACAAGGGACTGGCCAACGCCGGCACCTGGTTTATCGGCCGGCTGCAAACGGAACGGGACAAGGCACGGGTGCTAGAAGGTCTCGAGGGTGCAGCTGCCGCAGGAGGACAAGAGTTCGACCGCGGCAAGATGGAGCAGATGCTGGCAGGACTGGGAAGCCGGGTGTTTTTGATGAACAATGTGCATGAGGATGTTCCGGAGATCTTCCAAACCAGATGGACCCTGTCCTATTTGCGCGGACCGTTGACTCGCACTCAGATTAAAACGCTGATGGAGCCCGTGAAGCATGGAACCGAATCGTCCGGCGCCAGGGGTAAGGGATTACGTGAAGAAGAAAACGCCCGGACAGTGGCCTCGCGCCTTACGCCCCATGCCTCACGGCCTGCCTTGCCGCCCGAGGTCCCTCAACATTTCATCCCGATTCGGAGGATTAAGCCTCCGGGCACACTATTGGTCTATCAGCCGATGGTGCTGGGAGCGGCCCAAGTTCGGTTTGTCGACCGCAAGATGGCGGTCGATTCGGTGCAAGATCTCATGGTGTCGGCGCCCATTTCCGATGGAGCCATCGCCGTCGAGTGGGATCAGGCTGTCGAACTCACGGTGGCTCTGTCAGATTTAGAGAAGTCGCCGGCGGATGGCGCGCAATTTTCCACCCTGCCCGGCAGCGCGGGGAAGGCCAAGAGTTATGACACATGGGCGAAGGAATTCATCGGCTGGATCTATCGCTCGCGGGCGCTCGATGTCTTCGTGAGCCCATCCACGAAGCAGGTCTCGAATCCCGGCGAATCCGAGCGTGACTTTCGCGTGCGCCTGCAGCAAGTCGGACGCGAGCAGCGCGATGAGGACGCGGAGCGGCTGCGCGTCAAGTATGCTCCGAAAATCGCGGCTCTGCAGGAGCGCGTCCGGCGAGCCCAACAGATGGTCGAGCGGCAGACAGCGGAATCACGCAACAGCCGGATTCAGGCCGCGATTTCCGTGGGCGCCACTATTCTCGGCGCATTTCTCGGAAGAAAGACTGCGAGCGCCGCAAACCTCGGTCGCGCGACGACGGCGATTCGAGGCGCCGGGCGAGTCATGAAAGAAACACAAGACGTGGCTCAGGCGGAGGAGACCGTCGCGGCCTTGCAGCAACAACTGGCGGACCTGGAAGCACAATTTCAGCGTGAAGTGCAGGACGTGGCCGCCGCAACGGATCCTTTAACGGAAAGGTTCGACAAAACCCGCATCAAACCCACCAAATCCAATATTGCCGTGAAACTCGTCGGTCTCCTCTGGACTCCATATTGGCGACACGAAGACGGGCGGCGTTTGCCGGCATGGGAATAGAAGAGCACTCAGAACTCAGCACTGAGTTACTTCAGCCTGCGTACCATGCGGAGGCGGCCCGGCACGGAGGCGTCACGCGTAAATCCTAATCGCTCGTAGAACTTCAACCAATGAGCTTTTTGGTACTGATCGTCGCCTACGCCAGGATCGGCCGGTCCCATATCCGCCACAACGCGGTACCCTGGGCAGGATTGACTGAGTGGCTCTAGAGCAGCTCGTACCAGCCGGCTGCCGGCGCCCAGTCCTCGATAGGCTGGCGCAACCCAGACATATAAGCCGAGTTCACCCTCCCGCATGAGCGTGGCGGCAGCAACGGCCAGCAACTGCCCACCCGTACGATGTGCGTCATCCCTGGAGCCGGGCGAGAGCCGCAGCGTCCATCTCGCCGCCCCGGACTGGATACCGCTCGTGTCCTTCAGCGGAGCGGCTTCTTGAAGCGCCTTGCCGAAGGCTTCCACATAACCGGGGATCGCACGGCATTCACGGGACATCTCGCCGGAGACAGAGGCCATCGCTTCCTGTCCGCCGCCGGGCTCGATCGTCCAAGCCTCCTCAATGGACAGGTTTAGATGGCGCCCGACAAAGTCCAGAAATTGGCGACTGTGTCCGGCGCACAGCGCCGGCCATAACTCCCGCAGCGTGGCCGTGGCGGCCCAACGGCGGAACAGATTCATCCAACCCCGGCTCAGCGGGTGCGCATGAAACTCGTCAAGCTTCAGCGCGTAAAATACCTTCTCCATGACCCGCAGTTGGGCTCCGCAGACATGCAACGCGGCACGGCGATCGATCGCGGACGACGCGTCCGGTTGATACCCGAACAAGGACTGGAGTTCCGGATAGAGCTGCAGGTCGTAGCGCGCGAGTTCGGGATCGCTCCGAAGCAGGTCGTTGAGCTCCGCCAAACCCGGCGTCTCGCGGAGCAAAAAATCCTGCATCGCCGGCGGCGTGGTCATCCAGCGGGCGCGGAGCTCCTCGCATACCGCCGTGAATCCCTCCCTGGCGCGATGCCTCGCAGGGCTCAGCACATCCCAGGCGGCATGTTCGCCGAGCCGGCTGTACGATTGAAATTGCGACTCGTCGAAAAACTGATCCGAGGTCGATTCATGCGGAAACAGGGGGTGGCGGGCGGCGTATTCACGAACATCGGTGGGCTCGTCCCCGGTCAAGGACGGCTTGATGTAGAGAATGGTCCCCACGCCGGCCGTCGCATCGATCTTGTCGTAGCGGATCGTGCCGATGGCATGATGTCCCCGGCTCACGAGCCCAGCCGGCTTCCGCTCCAGAAGGTCAAGATCCATCTCAATCTCGATCCCCAAATCGATTTGAATCTTCCGAATGGCATTCCCGAGATCCTCGAACACACCGGTGGGATCACACCCGGCATCGATGACCAAGATCGAGTGGCAGCGGCGCAGCACCATTTCATAAAGGCCGAGATTCTCAAAATGGCCTCCGTCCGACAGATAGACATAGGGATGCCCGGCATCCGTCAGACCGAAGGCTTCGGAAAAGAGCGGCCCCACGGCAAAAGCCGGCGACGATCGATCGTAGGTGTGCGCCCCGGCAGGCCCCGGGTTGCCGAGCCACCACCCCAACCGCACGTTGAAGAGAGCGAGAAGGAACGTGACGGCCGGGGAGGAGTGATATCCCATGTTCGGGCTGGCCGCGGCCCCGGAGATGGCCAGAGCCGTGCCCAATGAAATGGAGCGGTTGAGGAAAATGTTCTTGCCGTACTCTTGGGAACGGCGGTAACCCAGATTGGTGCTGCCGCAGTGGAGCGCGCTCACCGTGAACGACTGTGCCTTTCGCTCTTGCCAAGCCAGGTTATCGCCTCTGACCAGATTCAGCGCCAGATTCAGCACATGCAGCGGCCGAGGCCGGAGCCTATCCAGCCGGTTCAATAAAATCGATGTCAGCCATTCCATTGAGTCGCGTGGAAAGTCTCGGCCCGGCGGCGTGTTCGAGAGGGCTTCGAGCCGCACAGAGCAGGCCGGGCCCACCTGCAGACGTTCCGCTAATTGCTTCAAGATTCCCTTGTCCACGAGACGGCGAACTTCGTCGGCCAGCACCCGCACGAAGTCTTCTTCTTCTCCGTCGATTGCCCCTCCGCCGCCAAGGCGGTCGACAAGCCGGCGCGCTGTATCTGAAAGTTGATCATGATACAGCGCGCGCGCCACCCTGACGTCGTCGAACCGGAGATTACACATGAGTTCGTTGTCGCGAGGGTCGAAGCCGGTTAGGGGGTTGAACAGGCGGCGGCGCTCGTCGGGACAACGCGAGGCACCGAGATAGGCCCGGATCAGCCGGTTTCGATACATGGCGTGCAGCGAGAATTGGTTGATGTTGATCGTCACCGCCATGATGCTCCCGAGCAGGGCCAGAAGAATGGCCATGAGAAGCACCATAGGCAACGTAGCGTTGTGCATGATGACACGATGGCCCCAAGGATCCGGCGGCATGCGGAGGCCGATGCTTTCCTCGCCCGTCATGGTGCTGAGACGTGGCCCGAATGCAGATGACAGCGCGTCGAGAAGCCAACTTGATCCGAGAGCCAGCAGGATCAGAATGAAGAGCATGAAGATGGGCGCGGCGGCTTTCGAGGCGATTTCCGACCAAACCGACCGCCAGGATCGATCGGCTTCGACCGTCGCCGGAGTCTTCGGACCGAATCCCAGTACCAACGTGATCAACCCGGACAGGCCGCCGAGCGGGCCGACCACTTGGGGCATGTAGGCCATCAATCCCGGCCCGAAGATCACGACTCCGCTCAACATGATCCATAACGCCATCGCGATCAGGACCCAGGACCCCGTACGCCCCCACCACTCCCGGTCATGGTCGTCGGTGACGCGACTGGCCACGCCGATAAAGAGGGTCGCGGTGAGGAGGAACATCGCCAGATACCCGGGAATGCCGAAACAGGCATACCACTCGGCGTAGCGCGACACCGGAATACCGGCGGGGATGGCGGCGAGCACCGACCACACGAAGAAGCCGCCGGCTGCACCGGTCACGGCGGCAACCGCCATTTCTCCAAAGAACCATGCTCCGAAAAATTGCAAGCGGTGCAGCGCCAGCGTGGAGAACAACCAGCTTCCCACATGAAGAACGAGGGCACCCAGCACGGCGGGGGCGGCGGCGAGCTCGCTGTGGCCGCCATCGGCATTGCGGAACCAGGCCCACGCCACCGTTAAACATAACGTGGACACGAGAAGCGGAGCCAGGCAGGCCTTCAAAAACCAGGCCTGAGTTTCAAACCGCTGAAAGCCGTAGCGGACCCTGAGCTCGTGAAGATGCGGGCGGCACAGATGGAGATAGATCAGGGCGATGACGGCTAGCCCCAGTCCCAGTACCGTCGTTCCGATAATCACGGCAT
>DATFFC010000152.1:0-8442 GCA_035250505.1 Nitrospiraceae bacterium
TTGGCGTTGGGCATCGCGGCTCGAGAGCTCACGGCCCCATCAATGTTGGACACGTTCTGCCCCGTGACGCGATTGATGATGTTGGCGATGGTGTCGGGCCCGGTGAACGTGGCGGTCTCCCCGGTATTCACATTGAACTCAGTGAAGCTGTGGAACAGATTGTTGCCGCGAATTTGCTCGGCGGCGTTCTGGACGTCGATGGTGTAGTTTGGCCCCGACAGCGCCCCCGGCCTTTGGCCCAGGCTTCCATCGCGGACCATCTGGCCCGGCGCCTGCGCTTCCCAGAGGACACTGACCGCCCAGATCAAAAGAAAGCAGAGAATTGCCCAGCGGATTTTCATTCGCCCGTTTTTCCCAGTTTCAAGGTGGAAAGGCTAAGATCCTGACGAGCTCGAGGTGGAGGCCATGCGAACCCGCTTGGCCGGCCGCAGCCGGGCTTACCCGTCATCCCAGGCAGCTGACGGATTGAATCTAGGATGTTATGAAGGATCTGTCAAGATACCCTAGGGAAATACGCGGTTGAAATACCAGCATTTCTGTCGGCGCTGGAACTACCGCCAAAGCTTGAATGGATCAGACCGATGAATCTGAGGTCTCTGGCATAGCAGGATCGTCGCTCTTCCCCAGCAGTTCCGACACGACCCTCAGCACAGTAGACATTGAGAGTGGTTTTGCAAGGACCCGATCAGCGCCGAGGGCTTCCGCCTTCCGCAAATAATTCATGCTGCCTGATGCGCCTGAGATAGCCAGTATTTTGACCGCGGGGTGAGTGCGGCGTAACGCCTCGATGACTTCGAGCCCGTCCCGATCCGGCATGTAGATATCGGTAATGACAAGGTCGGTCGGAGCCTTGCGAAATGAGTTGATACCCTGCCGCCCGTTCGTCGCTTCTTGGATCGAATACCCGGCCGCCATCAGCGCGACGCGGATGACTTCGCGGACAGCATCGTCGTTCTCAATAAGAAAAATGGACGGCATAGTGTGCAGGCGGCGGGGCACAAGGGCGCATCAGGAGCACCAGCCTGTAAGGCTGCACGCTGTTTCACGTCCGCCGACGCCCGAAGCCCGGCCGCGCTCCTCAGGATGCCGGGCGCGCTGCGGTTCGGGGGGTGAGGAACTGTGAGGATAGGAAATCGAGGCGGCCACGTTCGAGTATCGCCTGAAGGGGTTGATCATGGACATCGGCGAGAGCGTAGCGGACAGTCTCCAGGAATACGCCCACGCCGCACGGTTTCGGCAGAACATGGATCCGATGTGCCGGCAGCGGAAGCTCCCCTTTGTTCGAGACACTGCCGGATATGAGGATCAGGCGGAGGTGCGGGAAAAAGCGGTGGAGCAGCGAAATGCCGGACACGCCGTT
Source organism: Nitrospiraceae bacterium (assembly GCA_035250505.1). Classification (GTDB taxonomy): domain Bacteria; phylum Nitrospirota; class Nitrospiria; order Nitrospirales; family Nitrospiraceae; genus DASSBQ01. The sequence continues at coordinate 1,361 of DATFFC010000152.1, forward strand.
GGCTGTAAATCCGTCACTCACCGCCAGATCAACGGACGACGACCCGAGTTTCTGGAGGGCCTCCTCATACGTGGCTGCTCCGATGGCTGTGTACTGTCGGCTTTCCAGTATGGAACAGAGGCAGTCGCGGACTTGACCGTCGTTCTCGATGACAATCACAGTGACGGCCATGACGTCCCTCCTCTGTGATAGGCATTCGCACATAGAGCATAACCCCCACCGATCCGTGTCGGCCACTGGAAATATGGCCCTGCCTGCAGGCGAATGGCCCTATGAGGCTGGAAGTGTGACTTGTCCTCCGCCGGTTGCGCCGGGGCGGAGGCATTGCAGCAGAGGCAATAGGAACAGTCGCGGCAACACGCGGAATCCCTTAGAAATAAACGATGCTCGCGGGCAGTGACAGGGCGCGACCTTCAAAACGTGTTGGGAAATTGTCGGCGGAGAACTATCGGCGGGGCTCGTACCGGCCAGCCGGGAAAATCCTTATAGGGCGGTATCGCTGCCGAGAAACGTCAATGCGCCGTGGCGCCTTGGTGGGCTGGCTCATATTGTTTCTGACCAAAAGACTCGACGATGAGGTGATGGACCACGCTCGCTTGCTCAATGTCCTGCCGCGCGACATAATCATCCGCTGCCGCGCGCAGCAGCAATGCGGCCGCTTCACGCTCATTCCGTTGAATCCGCTGCGCCTCAGTTATGTACCGTGAATTAGTGGAGCGGTTGATCAGTTGATCATACTTATCCGCGTGAGTCAGAATCGCCTCGGCCACATGCACTTTCGCTTCAGGCTCTGTGATCAGCTTGCCCCGGTGAATGACGCCCTGTCCCTCAGCCGCCATTTCCGTCAGCCCTGGCCAGTGGGTCGCGCACCCTGCGGCGAACACCATGATAGCGAATAGTGCGACCGCCACACGGTCTTGGATCGTCTTGGATGCGCGCCGATAGCGCCCCGGACCGGATGTGACGGTGGTCGTCATTACGTCCCTCGCTTCATTTTGCAGTCCGGCTCGCTCGAGGTAATGCCGGCCCGTAGGGTCACCCGGCGCTGCTGTTCGTATTTCCCGCAGTTCGTATTTCAGCTCAAAGCGCCGCAGGAAATGGTCGACTTGGTCAGAACGGCAAGCCGGCATCATGGGCCTTTATACCAGGCCGGAGGGTATCAAAGCAGCTGCCGCGCGCACACTGGGGAATACCCGGGTGGGCCTCCATCGGCCGCGAGGCGCCGACCGGAGTCTTCAGATGGTGCGTAGGCCAATTACCCTCCTTTTGTCCCTATTCGCAACTGTATGGCGTAGGGGCTTCCCTAGTAGTCCGCGACCAGAGGAATCGCACAAAATCAACTAACTGGACTACGTTGAAGCGGCGGTGCAGGTCATCTCTTCTCTGATGCTGAGACCACTGCTGCGACTACGACCATCATTTAGCAGGGAGGAACACCATGCGATCCGTGATGACAATAGGGCTCATAGTGCTGCTGTCAGGCTGCAGCAATACGATGTGGGCGAATAAGCCGACGGTCCCTGAAACGAGCCGAACCGCCGTCGTGCATGACGTGCGCGTCTCGCTGACGGACATCGTACCGACAGAGCTGCGTATCAATGTCGGCGATGAGGTGCGATTCATCAACGATAAAACGCAGCCCGTTCGGATCGTGTTGATTGAAGCGGGCAAGAGGATTGCGTGCAACAAGGGGTTCAACGGCACCATTGACCAGGAAGCGGATATCAAGCCGGGCCAATACGCGAGTTTCTGCTTCAGCAAGGCGGGCACCGTGAAGTACATGGCCCGTGAACAAACGGCCGTGACAGGTGGAGAGCAAGTCCTATCCGCTCAGATCCTCATCGGAGGAAGCGCGACGCATCCTGTGCGCGCGCGAGAGGACTACCCTCCACCTGGGCGGTCTGAGGCAGAAACCGATCTGAAATTATCTCCTCAAAGATGACGCCTGTTATGTCGCATTCGACCGGCGCCTGAGAGGGAAAGGTGAGGCGGCACTCTTGACGCCTCACCTTTCTCCCGTCACTGTTCGGGGGTGGTGTCAACCGGCTTGGCTTCTCGGTTTGCGCCACGATGTCCGAGTTCTATCCCCATTGTATCGCCGTTCCGCACTCCGCACATTTCCATTCCTGACCGGCTGAGTCGCTCGGAACGGATGACGGCTGTGAAGGCTGCATCGGCTCAACACACCGATAACAATACGGCACATGATCAATGACGATTTCCCACTGGATCGCTTCAGAAGTCCCGCGGCGACCGTTCTTATCAAGGCACAAGAGCGCCTCTCCCATAACGGTCTCGACAAGGTCCGCTAATGACTCTTCGGGGGCCGTCGCCGCAATGGGGATACGTCTATCCGGACCCAGTTCGACGGAGGATTGCCCGGCCTTCCAAAGACCCTCTGCCGTGCGGGAGATAGGGATGCGAGCTCGGATCATGGCGGGCCTGTGAAGCCTGAACGGGTCTAGGCGCGGTTACTTTGCTTCAGTTTGCATTCCGGTCTAGTTTGACTAGGCGGCAATAGAATAGCAACTCGGCCGTTTCACGCTGAAGGTCAGTCCACGATGTTTCCCTGAGCACAGAACAGGGCCGGAGTGAATCGGCCACCATCCCATCTCCAGTACAAACAAAAATCCGTGTGGTGTGATTCACCAAAGATGTCCGCATAGCAGATCCGACCATAGAAATACACGGCGGCTTGTCCTTTCTGGATAGCCTCGATCTCGCTATGGTTGAATGGTTCGTCTCTGACGGTCTCCGGGTGTGGAATCTCACCCACGAACCATTTATTTTTTCGCTTGAGTGTCGTTTGTTCCTTGTCACACTCCTCATCAGTGAGTGTGCGGGTCAGGGGGTATTCCGCCACGAGGATATGAGCCCTTGATCCTTGGTCGTAGGCGGGGGTTCGCCCGATATTGTAGTAGCTCCCACGCAGACGAGGCCGTTTGCCTTCTTCCAATGTCGGCAGTTGTTCGGGCTTCACCACGATGTGGGCGCGGAGTTGATTGCGAGCCGCATCCTTGACCATATAATCCTGCCAGGTAGTCACCCCGGTGGTGAACGCGGCAATCACGGCCACGACGATACCGATCCAAAAGACGGCCACGCGAAGCCGATATCGCGCGGTTTTCTCTTTGGCACTGTCACGCGAGTTGGAAGGGTTCTCGCTCACCATCGCTCCTCATGTGCAGCCGCTCACTCGATGGGCATTCTAGCTTGCCGCCCATCGTCCTAGTACCGGCCACTGATTGTCGGCAAGGTGACGATGCTAAACAAGAGGTCTGTGAAGATGAGGGACTCAGATCCGACAATCCAAAGAGCAGAAATTACGTGATCGAGTTTTGCGGATCACGATTCCCGACTGGTCGGGGCGTAGAACCACCGGTCGCTGTCGAGAGTGATCATTGCATGATGACTGCGTAATAATCCGTTTCTGATCTCCTCCGCCAGGCCGCGCAGCCGGTACGAACATAGGACCAATAGGTCGCTCGACAGAATCAATTGGTGTAACGCAGCCTCGTAACGAAGCCGCGTGGTCCAATCCATATCGAAGAGCGGCTCGGCGGCGTTGCCGCACACCCGAATGCGTCGCGAGCCTTGCTGATGTGCCTCGGATATCTTTAGCGTGGCGTTCTTCAAAAGTCCTTCAGGATGACCCATGTCGGGACCGGAGGCGTGCCAATCTTGATGAGAGACGAATCGCATCTGGCCGTTATTGACGGCGGTCGGAGCCGACGCATGATGAAGCGTGAGCTGGTAAAGGGCCAAGGAGACCGTCCACGGCGGTGCCGTAACCCATATGCAACAGTCCCCCTCGTCAAGTCCGGCACAGCAGAACTCAGCGCAGAGGTCCAATAATTCCTGGCCATGGTGATACAAATGCACGATATGCATGGGGGAGGGGATGGTGCCTACGGTGGGGAGCCCGGAGTTTCTCATCGATTTTTAGAATAATGAGATGGCCGGCGTAGACAAGATGCGAACGGACCTGGCCAGCTTCCGTGGCCCCCTAGGGATCGAACTATTGATTCTTAGGCAACTTCCTAGCCTGTTCCGGCGCGGGGAACCCCGCTACGCTCAGACCGCGAGATCAGCCTCTAGCCGGAGTCTCTCCGACGTTCCAAATCTTTAGTACAATGAATCATGCCTCGTACAACAAGAGGTCTGCAGGTCGTTTCCCTAGTGCTGCTACTAGGTAGTGGCTGCGCAGGGATGGAAGGCAGCGGCGTCTATATGGGCGGAGGTATGTATTCGGGACCTGATATTTATGGCTATCCCGGCTGGCCGGGGTACTACGGCTCCCCGTATTTTTATCGGGGGCAGCCGTATGGCTTTGGGCCGCATCCAGGACTATACTTCGGCCGGCCATACCGGTACCCGCGATTTTGGGGTCCAGGATACCGGAACTACCCGCGTCCATCTGGGTACGGTCCACGCAGGGGGGCCGGCCGCCATTTCCGTCGCTAAGGCGAAGATACCTCACCTGCCAAGGGAGGTGAATACCATGCGGTTGCTCTATGTGATAGGCATTATCCTTGTGCTGTGGGGATGCGCTACAGATGAACAGGGGCGGCTGATCAGCCACGACGAAGTAACATGGATTCAGAAAGGAGTGACGACGCGAAGCCAAGTGATCGAGAGATTTGGCTCTCCGCGGTTTGAGACGCCGCTTCAATCGAGCACGACTTCAACAACCACGACCACCAGGCCCACTGCCGAGGGACAATCCCAAACCACCACCACTACCGTGCATGTCGATGAGCCCCCTAAGGGAACCAAAGCGATCTATCCCTACACAAGGGCACGGTCCACCATCCCGTTTGACATAAGGGTTCGCACGTCGCAGTTTTGGCTCCTCTACGATGAGAACGGGGTGGTTCAGGACTATGGATTCGTGGGGGACGTACCGGTCACTGCCACTGCCACACGGAAGTAGTCGCTGGGCCAAGGCTCATCCAACGGGGGCCGGCACGTGGTGATGACACGTCCTCTGATAAGACACGACGTAGGTGATGACGCTGGCCTACGGCGCAGCCCTGAAGCTCTTCGTCATGCTCCCCGACGTGCCCCACGGGATCATCGTGGAACAGGAGATGGTTTGCTGGAGCCGTGGACTGGAGGTTGGTCTTGCCATTACCTAAAAAGGCGGGCAGCTCATTAAGGCCGTGCTGTGTCTAGGGAAGGTTGGAGATTGCTCCATATGCGCTCGATGCATTGGTTCAGTAGAGCTGTGATTACCGAACCAAATCGGTTCAGTTCGGTTTATGCCTACCGGCGGAGGTCACGTAGTGTACAACGCGGGTTATCGTGGAAGGCAGGAGAAATCTTATTCGTCCCGGATGGCTGCTTTCGCCTTCGCCTTGAGTTCCGGCGTTGCCTCCCGAATCCCATGCTGCTTGGCGTGTTCCATCGCGTTCTTCAGGACCTCTTCGTCGGTATTTCCCCGCACGACATGTCTGCAGCCGGACGAAGGATCAACCTTGGCACACTCGATGATCTTGGCCATGGCGGGACCCCCTTCTTGAGTCTTGTGAGCAGGTCATACGAAATGCAGCGACGATCGATCGTCATTCGATGTCGGCAAGGACCAACGAGGTGAGCTTCGCACGCACATCCGTTCGTCCCTTATCGGGTCTCAAGAGCAGCCTGACATGCGTCACCTGAAGCTCTGCTATGGCCCAGTCCTCACACTCCCACGTCGCCCCATCCGGGCTAAAAGTAAACTCCTGTCGCCGAATTTCCCGATACGTCCGGCCCCCGTCGCTGGACAGGCTTAGCGCCAATTCTTGCGTCCGAGAGACCTCGCGCTCCTCGATTTCCACGGTGATCCGCCGGATAGGGACAGGCTGGTGAAACGCGATGAGCACCTTCTGCTCGCCGGGTTCGCCGGCGATCCATTGTGTCCCTCCAGGCCCCCGGTGTCCATCAAAGATATGCGATATGGGATGGCCATCGGCTTCCGAGCTCGCCGCCACAGTTGCCGTGGCGAGCACGTTAATTTCCTGCTCCGGATACGTCTCAGATGAGTCATGCAACCATGTTCGCATAATGCTCCGCTGAAGCCACAGGGCTATCGATGATACCTCTTACTAACGCTCAATCGCGCTGCTTAATCAAGCCGCAAGTGCAGGAAGGGGACGGTATGGTGGCTGATGAGCTGGATACGGTATGGCCTGGGGCCGATCGCAACCCCGGCAACCATGACAAACCCATGATGGCGCTGTCGTCGGATTAGTTGGATATTCAGTCGGTTACAGGGAGGGAAGTTGGGGTGAGTGACGGGTCTCGAATTACATCCGACCCCTTGCCCAATCAACAAGATCAACGACTTAGCTCGGCAGATCGCGGCAAAAAGCGGCAAATTGGACGCAAATCCGCAACCAGCCGCAACCAGGAATCTGGTTCTCCAGATCAGGTGACGCACGATCATGCTTCCGACGAGGAGGCGTCGTGAGCCACCGCTTCATCCTCCCCAATCGCCGCTCGCACATCACGCAGAAAGTTCGGATCCCCGGCCGTACCCTCTACATCTCCGTTCATGATGATCCGGCGCCGGCGGAGCTCTTCCTCCGCATCAAGGGGTCGGCTGCACCTCAGAGACCATCGTCCTGTACGACGTCATCGCCCGTCTGGCTTCGATCGCCCTGCAACACGGGGCATCACTCGAAAAGATCGGTGATCTCTTCCTGAGCGCCAAATTTGAGCCGGCCGGGCCGGTCCAAGATCACCCCACGGTTAAGAACTGTACGAGTTTGCCGGACCTGATTGGTCGGCATCTGTTGGTGGAATTCTGCGGGCGTAGCGAATTGGCCCATGTTGCGAAACGGAATCCGGATGTCGACTCGGGCGAAACACCCATCCAACACCACACCGAAGGAGGCCATCATGAACATGCGAGCAAATGAACAGACCGCGCCCCTCATGCACCATTCCTTAACGGTCGGAGAATGGAAGAAGCTCTCCCTCAGAGAGAAATACTCGTATCTTGCCGGATTCTTTGATGCAGCACGTGGGCGGTTCACGGACGAAGATGCCAGGGAGAGTGATTTTGCTTTTGTGGTGAAAGACCTTGATCAGATCGATGA
>DATFFC010000153.1:0-8113 GCA_035250505.1 Nitrospiraceae bacterium
GAAAGTTTTCAGACCATGGCGGCCGACAAATCCGTCACGCTGCAGGTCGCTCCCTGCGAGGAATTTCCGCTGATTCGAGGGGATCGCGACAAGCTCGAGCAGATTCTGTGGAACCTGGTCGGCAATGCCATCAAGTTCACGCCGCAGGGAGGCAAGGTCACGGTCGAATTCACGGCACGCGATGACGGGTTTGCCCAGATTTGCGTCGTAGATACCGGCTGCGGCATTGCGACGTATGAGGTGCCCAGGGTGTTCCATGAGTTCTCCAAAGTCGAATCTTCCATTCCCACCTCACAAGGCGCCCAGTTGGGACTGTTTATCACGAAAAGCCTTGTGAAGCTCCATGGCGGGCACATCTGGGTGGTGAGCCAAGTAGGCGCCGGCAGCCGGTTCTGTTTCACGATTCCCTACGCGAGCGATTCTCCGCCTCCCGGCACATCATCTTAGTGGCCTGAGGTGTATCTCATTCGATAATGCCAGCATATCCATTTCGATACGGTCAAACGGCCGTGTCCGGGGCACGAGACCCTTCTCTGGCTAAGAGGCTCATAAACTGCCGCTCAGTACAAGCGATTCAGCCCGCTCAATCCCAGCTCCTTTCTCCTTTGGCCATGGCACGGCAGTTGCGTTTTTTCTACTCAAGCCTGTTCGTGGAGGTGGTATGCCTACGCCAATTCTCATTGTCGATGACGATCCGGACATCCGAGAATCCCTGGGCGACATGCTGGCCCACGAAGGCTATCGCGTTCAGACGGCGCCCGACGGCTCGGAAGCGCTCCAGTGCGTGAAGCACCAGCGGTACAGCGCCGCGCTGCTTGATATCCAACTCCCCGACCTGGACGGTCTCTCGGTCCTTAAGATAATGATGGAGTTGGATCCCGACCTCCCGATCATCATTCTGACCGGCCATGCCAATCCGGAGAATACGATCGGCTCGCTGGTGAAGGGTGCCTTCGCCTATCTGACCAAGCCGTACAACAAACGGGAACTGACGGCCATTCTGCGCCGGGCCGTCTCGGTGAAACGACTCGTCGTCCGAGCTGAACATGTCGAACAGGCCCTATTGGCCAGCGAAGAGCGTTTCCGAGCGCTCGTCGAGTCGGCCAGCGATGCCATCGTGTTGTCGGACCAAGGCGGCCTCATCATCTGGTGGAACGCGGCGGCCGAACGGCTGTTTGCCTATCCCAAACCTGAAGTCCTCGGTCGAACGCTCAGCATACTCATGCCGGAGCGATTTCGCGCCGCCCATGAAGCAGGGCTCGCACGCCTGGCGGCCGGCGGCGAGCCGCGCATACTCGGCAGGCCGATCGAACTGGTGGGGTTAAAACGAGAAGGCGCCGAATTTCCACTGGAGTTGTCGCTCGCCCGCTGGACCACCAAGGAAGGCACGTTCTTCAGCGGAATTATCCGGGATATCACGGAGCGGAAGCGGGCGGAGGAAGCCGTCGCCCGCTTGAGCCATCACAATCAACTGATCCTCCATTCCGCGGGCGAAGGAATCTTCGGCTTGGATCCGGAGGGGCGCGTCACTTTTATCAATCCCGCGGGCGCGCAGTTGCTCGGGTGGGAGGCGGCTCAGCTCATCGGGCAGGTCATGCACACGGTCCTGTATCGTTCAACAACCGAGGATGCCGTGCCGACGAAAGAAGCAAGCCCGATTTATTCGGCCATGAAAGACGGCGGTACGCACCGGATCCAGAACGAGGTCTTCACTCGAAGAGACGGCACGACCTTTTCCGCCGAATACGTCACGAGCGCAATCCGCGAACAGGACCGGCTGGTGGGCGCCGTGGTCGTGTTCAAGGACATTTCCGGACGTAAACGGCTGGATGCGCTTCAGCAAGCGCAGCTTGCCGTCAGCCATATCCTGGCGGAGATGAGCAGTCTCCAGGAGGCGATGCCAGCGTTGCTCAAGGCAACCGCGGAAGCCGGTCAGTGGGATCTCGCTCTCCACTGGCGGATTGACACCGGAGCGAAGGTGCTCCGCTGTGAATCGGCCTGGCACAGGCCTTGGGGACAGGAAGATGAGTTCTACGCCGTCAGCCGCGGCGCCGCCCTCCCCCCCGGAGTTGATCTTCCCGGACACGCCTGGCTGGCCCGCGAGCCTGTGTGGATTCCCGACGTGACGGCGGATGCGGGGTACACGCGGTCCCCGACGGCGACCCGAGTGGGGTTGCACGGAGCGGTGGCCTTTCCTATTCGAAGCGGCGAGGAGATTTGCGGCGTGATCGAAGTGCTGAGCCGCGAGCCGCGTCCTCTCGACCGTCGTCTCCTGCATACCTTCGCGGACATCGGCATGAAGATCGGGCAATTCATGGATCGGGAAGCGGCGGCCCGCGCGCTTCGTCTGGCGCACGAGGAGACGCAGCAGATCCTCGCCAGCCTACCGGGCGCCATCTTCCTCTGCGGCGACGGGCAGGTCGTCCGGTATGCCAATGAGTTGGCGCTCATGTATTTCGCATCGCCGGACCGGCCGGTGGTCGGCCAATCGCTCATGGCGGCGTTACCGCTTTCCGACGCCGCCAGAGAGCGCTTCGTACGAGAGTTTGAAGAAGTCGGGATGTCGGGCCGCCGTCCGCCGCTGGACCAGGAGTTCGAGGCAGGCAAGCGCATCTTCCGGTATCGACTGTTTCCCGTCTCGGTGACGGAAAGCCCGCGCTATCGAGTCGGGATCGTGCTGTGGGACATCACGGAGGAAAAGCAGTTCCAGGAACAGCTCATGCAGACCGACAAGCTGGCGAGCCTCGGCACCATGGTGTCCGGAATGGCGCACGAAATCAACAACCCCGCCCAGGCGATTCTCAGTATGGCCGAACTGATCCAGGAAGAACAGGATCCGGAACAAATCCGCCAATTCGCGGCGGACATCGTCGGCTACGCCCGGCATGTATCCCATGTCGTGCGCGATTTTGCCGGCTATGCGAGGGCCGCCGGGCGTGACGGGCAGACGGAGTTGGATGTAGCCGAGCGCCTCGCAGAAGCGGTCAAGATGGTCCGACGAGGGCCGCACTTCGGCCATGTGACGGTCGTGACCGACTATGCCGGAGCCGCCGTCATGAGCGCCCGCAAGGCGGAGATCGACCAGATTTTCGTGAATCTGATCAGCAATGCGGTCCAGGCGATGAATGGGCGAGGACAGTTGAGGCTCTCTACACGCGTGGAGGCCGACTTGCTCGTCGTGTCGATCGAGGACACTGGGTGCGGCATTCCCAAGTCGATTCAAGCCAAGATTTTTGATCCGTTCTTCACGACCAAGGATCCCGGTAGAGGAACCGGCCTTGGTCTCAGCATTGTCCATCGGATCGTGACCAAGTACGGAGGGACGATCGCGGTCGAGAGCAAAGAGGGTCACGGCACGATCTTTCGCATCCGGTTTCCGCTTGCGACCGTCTCGTAACGCAGGGATTGTTGAAGGTAGTCGACTACTGATGGCGGCTCAACGCGCTGAGGCTTGGCGGGACACACGTATCCGCTGCAAGCCGGGAGGTCTGCAATGACCGCGACATTACAATACGAAATCTTCAGGCCCGCCGTCATGCGGCAAGGCCGCGTGCTGGTGGTTGATGATGAAATCTCCATCAGGATGCCGATCAGGCGCAGTCTGTTACAGGCGGGGCTGGAAGTGGTTGAAGCGGACGATGGACATGCAGCTATCACCGCGCTTCGCGCGGGCGACAATGCGCTCATGGTCGATGCAGTTCTGTGCGACATCCGCATGCCGAAAATCGACGGCACGGATCTCATTCCATACTTGCGGGTAAAGTATCCGTCGATCCCGATCATCGTGTTGACCGGGTATCCGGATATCGACTTGGCGGTGAGATTGATGAAGGTCGGGGTTCGCGATTACCTGGTGAAACCGGCGTCGAAGCAGGATCTGCTGCAGGCCCTCATGAACGCCGTCGACCACCATACGATCTTCAAGAATCAGTTCGTCGTCTAACGTGCGCGGGATTTCATTGAGGCCTGAAGCGACCGTTTGAACACGGCGCGAAGCCCGAAGTAGGCGAAGGAATCTTTCAGGTTGGAGTACAACCGCTTGAAGGGGCCCATTTCGGAATTGGTGACATATTCCATGGTAAGGACGATCCGCTCCTCCTTCTCGCCGAGCGGCGTCACGGCGTGCCAGAGCTTGTCTCCGTTGAAGACGACCATGTCGCCCGGTGCGGTCGCCAACTCCAAATGGACCGGCTGCTTGCCCGGCACATCCTTATAGAGATCGCAGACGAGCCGGCATTCCCGTGACTGATCGAGGAGTCCGAGGAGAATCGTGTACCGGGCGCCTTTGTAATAGGACGTGTCGTAATGGTATCCGATATGATCGCCCGGTTCAGTGTAGTAGTACAGTGCGCAGGAATGCGGATCTGAATCCGGACAGAGAAGCAGATCAGCCTTCGTGAGTCGGTTGAGAAAAGAACGAAAGCTGGCCGATCGATAGAGTTCGAGAAAGGCCGGTCCCTTCTCGATCACGCCGTAATAGCTGACACTGCCGCCCTTCTTATGTCCGGGAATATAGTTACGGTTCAGGTCGCGTTTCAGGCGCTGCGCCTGCGGCACGAATGCCGTCTCGACAAGGTCCCGAGGCAGAAAGGCCGGAAGATAAAGAAATTCGTTTTGCGCCCAATACTCCTGCTGCAGGCGCTCGAACTCGAGCGCAGCAACCGCCTGATCGACCGCTTCACCGACCGATAGAGTAGATGACGGCATCTTAATTGTCCTCTCTAGTCAGACAAGAGCGTATGGCTGGCGTATAGGAACACGAGAGCTAATGGCATATAGCGTATAGCTGATAGCACGAACAAAGATCGATTCTTCTTTGTGCCATAAGCCATCTGCTATCAGCTTAAGCTCTTCATTCTCTGCTCCTGCCATAAGCCATTCGCTATCAGCTATCGGCTCTTGCGGCATCACGGCGGGCTCACTACCGGCGCTTTCACTACTTCCACGTCGGCCGGCGTCTTGAACTCGAACAACTCATCGGCCAGCCCGCTGTTGGGTTTCAAATCCACAAACTCGAATGTTGCGATGTTGCCGCTGATCTCATGCAAGGCAATGGTCTTGAGAAAATAGGTCTTCGGTTGGACTTCGATTACGATGCGCTGAATCGCCCGACTCGGTTCCGATCGGCCGGCCTTTGGGATGAGCGTCACCCGCCGGATGCCGCCGGCTCCCCGCTCCTGCCCGGCCGGCTGTACGTCGAATTCTTCTTCAATTTTTGCAACTCCCTGGAGCAGTTGAAGCGGCGCCTGCGACGCGGCCATATGGGTCAGTTTTCCCACCAGGACTTGCTTATGCTCGGGCACGTACATCCGCACATCATCCTTGTTGACGTATATTTCCTCGACGGAAGGCTCACGATAATCCCACCGGAGGTGGCCGGGCTTCTTGATGTAGACTCGTCCCGACGACAGAACCGGCGTGGTGAATCCTTCGATCCTGGTTTTTTGCGTGAAGTCGGCCTGCAAGTCTTTCGTCTTTTCATAGCGGGCTTGAATCTTTTTGACGATCTCGGCGACTTCCTGATTTGCTTTCTCGTCGACCGGCTCGTCGGCAGAGAAGACCCGGTCGAAGCCGGGCATGACCCAGCAAGCCATCAGGGCGAACACCAAGACGTATCTCATGCTTCTTCTGCTCCAACCGGTCCGCGCCGGCCGATCACTTCCCGCCGCCCGTCTCGCCCTGCCGCCCCAACCAGTCCTTCGGATTCCATTTGCTCGATCATCCGCGCCGCCCTGGGGTATCCGACACGGAGCCGCCGCTGGATCAAAGAGGCCGACGCCTGGCCGGTGGACAAGACCAAGTCTTTCGCCTGTTCGTAGACTTCGTCGCGCGCCTCTTCTTCCGCTGCTTCCTCCTGTTTGAGCGACTGGAGCTCTTGCGAATAGGACGGCGACGACTGCTTCTTCACGCATTCCACCACCCGGCGGACGTCGTCATCCGAGACAAACGAGCCATGCAACCGCATGAGGCGTCCGGTGCCCGAGGCGAGATACAGCATGTCGCCTCGCCCCAGCAACGCCTCCGCGCCGTTCGCATCGAGGATCGTGCGCGAGTCCGTTTTCGAGGAGACCTGAAATGCGATTCGAGCGGGGAAATTGGCTTTAATCAAACCGGTCAGCACATCCACCGACGGCCGCTGCGTGGCCAGGATCAAGTGAATGCCGGAAGCCCTGGCCATTTGGGCAAGGCGCGCAATGCGATCCTCGACATCCTTGGGAGCCACCATCATCAAGTCGGCCAACTCATCGATCATGACGATAATATAGGGCAACGGCTCAGGCGGAGTCGGCGGGGCGGAGCCGCCCGGCACGGTAATGCTGGGGCCTTCGGTCATTTCTCCGGCAGAGAGTCGCTCGTCTTCGGAAAGAAATTGGATCGGCAACTCGGGCTGCTCCGGTTTGCCGGTCTTCGCCGAATCGGGAAGGACGCCTTGCGCATAGCCGACCTTGCGATTGTACGCGTCGATATTTCGGACTCCGGCCTCCGCCAATAATTTGTAGCGCCGCTCCATTTCCTGGACCACCCATCCCAGCCCTCGAGCGGCCGACTTCGGATCGGTGATGACCGGACGCAAGAGGTGCGGGATGCCTTCATAGGTTTGAAACTCCAGCATCTTGGGGTCGATCAGGAGCAGTTTCACTTCATCCGGCCGGGCGTTGAACAGAATGCTCAGCAACATCGTATTGAGGCTCACGCTTTTGCCGGCACCCGTCGCCCCCGCTACCAACAGATGCGGCATCGTTTTCAGATCGGCCGTGACCGGCGCGCCGAAGATATCCTTGCCGAGCCCCAACGCGAGTTTGGACCGCGAGCGCACAAACGAGTCGCTCATGACGATCTCCTTGAATGAGACCGTCTCGCGATGTGGGTTCGGGACTTCGATCCCTACCACGGATTTGCCCGGCAAGGGAGCCACGATCCGCAGGCTGATGGCCTTGAGGGCGAGCGCCAGATCATCGGCTAAATTTACGATTCGCGCGACCTTGGTCCCTGGAGCCGGCTCATACTCATACATCGTCACGACGGGACCAGGCCGTACGTCCGTCACGCGACCCTCGACCGCAAAACTTTTCAGTGCCCGCGTGAGAACTTCGGATTGTGCTTTCAGTTCCTCTTCAGTAAGCCGGGACAGCGGACCGGATGGGTCGGTCAGTAATTCATTGGGCTCCGGGAGGATGTAGCCGGCTTTCGACACAGGCCGGGCCGTGACCACATCCGGCTCCGCGACCGATTCGACAGGCCTCGGCTTCTCGACCCGAATGGCCTGCTGGATTCGCGGGAGGTCTTCTACCGGAGCGAGGCTCGGCGGCTGGTCGTCCACATCAAGCGGAGTAGCAGACGCTTCATCCATCGGTGCAAGGCGAGAAGTCTTTGCCGTTTTGGTCCGCGATCGCTTTGCACCAGTGGAAGCAGTAATCGGCCATGCCGGGAATTCCGGTATCAAGCCCGTCATACGTTCTCGTGCCCTCGCCCACCACTCGGGAGTCCGTTGCAACAACCGGCCGACGGAGATCGGGACGGTAAAAAGCAGCGCGACGACAAACCCGGACAGAATGATGATATGGGCGCCCGTGTTGGCGAAGTAGGACCGCAACGCTTCCGCCAGGACCTGGCCGACCACGCCTCCCGCCATCCCGCGATTCACCATCCCACTCGAAACGGTCGGCACGCCGGTCATTTCGACATGGAGGAACGCGCTCAAGAAGATCACGGCAGCCAGCGAACTTCCGGCATTCTGCAACCGTACGGTCAGCGGAGTTTGGGTAAAGCACCTGGCGCCCAAGAGCCCGAGCAGCAGGGGAAACAGGTACGCTGCGCCTCCGATCAAGAAAAACGAGGTGGCTGCGGTCATGGCTCCTACCCTGCCGATCATATTTTTGGCCGGAGCCGCAGCGGCGGGACCGGAGCCGATCAGAATCTCGGCGTCTCCCGGGACAAAAGAAAGGAGACTCAAGAGCATCAGCAGGCCGGCCGTAATCAGGAGCACCCCGATGACTTCGCGCTGTACGTGGGATGGGCCGGAGGAGGTACTGCGGGCGTCACCGCGCTTCGCCGTGGTGGATACACCCATAAGTTGGCATGCTAGCACAGGAAAAGGGTCATTTCAAACGGC
>DATFFC010000154.1:0-34912 GCA_035250505.1 Nitrospiraceae bacterium
GGTATCGTCCTCGAAGCCTACCCACGTATTGACGATCTCTTCGAGTCCGTTCCGCCGTCGGAGCAATGCAAATCCTCGGCAATCGGCAATGAAGCCTCGCGGTTTCCACGCGATGAAGACATCATCACCGTTGTGATAGACCTTCACTTTCATGCCCTCAGCCTCCCTTCTAGAATGGTCAGCGAGCCCGGATCGGTCGGCGGATACCTTGAAGTGCACTCGCCCGCAGGTGTAGGTTCTGCCGGGTGGTCGGCACTCTAGCCAGAGGCACGTAAAATAGCAATCGACGTCCCACCCTCAACAGTCTCCCTAGCGCTTGATTTATTGCTCCGCTGATACGATGCCCCAGGTCGATTAAGCAAAGAATATGAGTCGCTCATGCTGACGGCGCTTCATCACTGGATCGATCGCAATATTCTTGAACTCGGGCGCGAGTTCCGGCTGTCCTACCTGCCGCCCCTCATGGTCTACATGGCCTATGGCATTTCCGGCCTGACCGGCATCGTCGGCACCTTCTTCGTCAAGGATTATTTGGGCCTATCCGCGGCCTTTCTCGCCGCGTTGGGATTCTGGGCCGGCATTCCCTGGGCGCTCAAGATGCCGCTCGGGCATCTCGTTGATCTCCTGTGGCGCTGGAAGGGCTGGCTGGTCGGCATCGGGGCGACATTGCTGGCGGCGAGTCTCGCCATCATGGCCGCCTTGATCGGCCATCGCGAAGCCATGACCGCCGTCATGTCGGCGGAGGCCTGGTTCGTCCTGAGCGCGCTGCTCGCGCCGGTCGGCTATGTCCTGCAGGACACAGTCGCGGATGCCATGACCGTAGAAGCTGTACCGCTGGTCGATGAGCATGGCCGGCCGGTTCCACCGATGACGCGCAAGCTCATGCACACGACCATGCAGACCCTCGGCCGGGTGGCGATCATCGGCGGCAGCATCTTGGTCGCCTTCGTCAACCTGTATCTGTTTACCGGGGTGGAAGGGCTGCCACAGGCAGAGATCGTTCAGATCTATGAACAGGTCTATCTCATGGCCATGATCATCCCGGTGGTCTCCGTGCTGGGGGTCATGGTCGCGTTCATGATCCGGCAACGGGACGCGCGGCTCCTCAGACGGCAGGGGTTCACGGCGGCGCAGGTGAAAGCCATGATGAGCGAGCGTGGGGCGTCCGCCGAGCCGACCAAGCCGAATTGGCTGATCTTGGGCGGAAGCTTCGTCTTCGTAATCTTTACCCTGACGGTTGGACTCGGAGGCTTACCCTACAGCGAAGAGATCGTGTTTGTCGGGTCTCTCGGCATCGTCAGTTTTCTCATTTTCCGTCTCACGCAGGAACTCGAGCCGGACATGCGCTTCACCCTGATCGGAACGGCTATCGTCATCTTCCTATTTCGGGCGACCCCTGGTCCGGGGCCCGGCTCCACCTGGTGGATGATCGACAAGCTGGGCTTCGATCAACACTTTCTCTCGATTCTGTCACTGATCGGGAATACGCTCACCTTGGCGGGCATGTTCGTGTTTCGACGATTCATGGCGGAGCGCTCAATTGCTTATGTGGTGGGTTTTCTGACCGTGGTGGGCACGATTCTCTCGATCCCGATCGTGAGTATGTATTATGGGTTGCATGAATGGACGGCGCGAATGACCGGCGGTGTCGTGGATGCGCGATTCATCGCGTTGGTCGACACCGCGCTCGAATCGCCGCTCGGACAGATCTCCATGATCCCGATGCTCGCCTGGATCGCCAACTCAGCGCCGGCGAGTTTGAAGGCGACCTACTTTGCCGTCATGGCCTCATTCACGAATCTCGCGCTGTCACTCAGCCAACTCGGAACTAAGTACCTTAATCAGATCTTTCTGGTGACGCGGGAAGTCAAGGATCCGGTGACCGGCGTCGTGCAGATGCCGGAAGACTACAGCGAGCTCGGTGCGCTCCTCATTGTCCAACTCCTTCTAACCTTGGCTATGCCCTTTCTTGCCATCCTGTTCGCGCGGGTGACGAGATTCAAGAGCGCGTAGTGGCTCGGTCTGCCCAGTTTCAACATCCAACAGCACGATCCAGGAAGCTTCACCAGGCGAACGTTCCCGAACCGCCTTGATCCCATTCGGCCTCGCGAAAACGGCATGTTCCACATGGTCAGGTTTATTGAGTAAGATGAGGGACGGCGCCCGCCGGGTCGCACATGAAGAAAGGAGAGTGACATGATTATGATGGGAAGTCTGTTGTTGGTCGGGGGAATTCTGGGCTTGGGCGTGCTGTTCCTGGGACGGCGTCGCAAACCGGAGAGTCGATATCGGAGCGGCGCGCAAGAACCCTATCGAACTTCGTAATGGGCCCAAGTCGTCAGCGATTGTATGATTCGGGTGCGCCCCGACGTTATCCACAGACCAGGAAAGGGCGACACGCACGATGTCTGAAACGAAGTTGATCCAATGTCCCTCCTGCGGCGCGACGAATCGTGTGCCGCAGGCGAAACTTGCCCAAGGACTTCGCGCAACGTGCGGATCATGCCGAGCGGCGCTGCCCGCCTCCAATGGGCCGGTGACCGTCACCGATGCGACCTTTACCTCGTTGGTCGAACGTTCGCCGCTGCCCGTTTTACTCGATCTGTGGGCTGAATGGTGCGGACCCTGTCGGATGGTGGCGCCGGTGATCGACGAACTGGCTGGAACGATGGCTGGACAGGTGCTGGTCGCGAAATTGAACGTCGATGAGAATCCGTCGACTGCGTCGCGTTTCGGGGTCCAAAGCATCCCGACGCTCTTGGTCTTCAATGGAGGGCGTGAGGTCGATCGCCTCGTGGGCGTACAGCCCAAGCCGGAAATTGTCCGGCGACTGGAACGGATCATCGGCTGAGCCGCATGGCTGTTCCGTTCCGGTGTGTCAAATCACCGCGAGCCACCCGCTTCTCCTGTCTCTGCTGCCTGGCGACAAACCGCGGTTGACGCCTGATCATCGGAGTTTAAGACAACCAATCGGCCGGCGTGGCCGGCCTGCGGCTGTGGCGCGAGGCCTCATGCTCATGGTACACAGAAGCATGGCCCTCCGCACGTTGGAAGACCTGGCCTTTGACAATACCTACGCCCGGTTGCCGGACGTCTTCTATGCCAAGCTCAATCCGACTCCGTTTGCCGAGCCGCCTTATCTCGTGAGTTTCAATCCATCTGCCGCCGCCCTGATTGATCTGCATCCGGACGAATCCAAGCGACCAGAATTCGCCGCTCTGTTCGGAGGCAGTCTGCTCGTTCCCGGGATGGAGCCGCTCGCTATGCTCTACTCGGGCCATCAATTCGGTGTCTATGTCCCGCAACTGGGGGACGGGCGGGCGATCCTGCTGGGCGAGATCAAGAATGACCGAGGCGAACGGTGGGATCTGCACCTCAAAGGGGCCGGCATGACCCCCTTCTCCCGCGACGGCGACGGGCGATCGGTGTTACGGTCGGCGATTCGAGAGTATCTGTGTAGTGAGGCGATGCACGGCCTCGGTATTCCCACTACACGCGCGTTGTGTATCGTGGGGAGCGACGAGAAGATTTATCGAGAACAGATCGAGACCGCTGCCACCATCGTTCGCATGGCGCCCTCGCATGTGCGGTTCGGCACGTTCGAGATTTTTTATTATCGAAAGCAGTACGAGCACTTGCGGCGCCTGGCGGACTATACGATCGAACTACATTTTCCTCATCTCCTTTCGGCAGCCGACAAGTATGCGCGACTGTTTGCCGAGGTCGTGGAGCGGACCGCCAAACTGGTGGCCAAGTGGCAGGCCGTGGGGTGGGCGCACGGCGTGCTCAATACCGACAATATGTCCATCCTCGGTATTACGCTCGACTACGGGCCCTACGGCTTCGTGGATGATTATGATGCCGGCTTCATCTGCAATCACTCGGATCATAACGGCCGCTATGCCTTTAACCAGCAGCCCTATATCGGCCTCTGGAATCTGAGCTGTCTTGCGCAGACCTTGCTCCCGTTGGCGCCGAAGGAAGATCTGAAGGCCGCGCTGGACTCTTACCAGCCGGCCTATAGTGCGCAGTATCTCTCATTGATGCGGGCGAAGTTAGGGCTGCAGGAGGAGCGGACCGGTGACGAGGCGCTCATTCAAGAATTGCTGTCGCTGCTGCAAGGCAGCCGTGTGGATTACACGAGGTTCTTTCGTGAACTAGGCGAGTTCGGTTCTGAGGCCGACGGCTCCCGCCATCCACTTCGTGACTGGTTTCTGGATCCAGCGCGGTTCGATGTCTGGGCGGCGCAGTATGGCGAGCGATTGCGAAGTGAAGGCAGCCGTGACGAAGACCGCAGGCAGCGCATGAACCGGGTCAACCCCAAGTATGTCCTGCGCAACTATCTGGCTCAGATGGCGATCGAGAAAGCGCAACAGAAAGACTTCTCCGAGATCGATCGGCTGCTCGCCGTTCTTCAGAACCCATTCGCCGACCAGCCCGGCATGGAGTCCTATGCCGCGTCTCCGCCCAACTGGGGCAAGCACATCGTCGTAAGCTGCTCGTCCTAACTTTCAAACAGCGCCCCCCTTGCCCAAAGTGATGCCCCCGGCCCGCCAGGCCGCTCCACATGTTCCATTATCCGTTCGGATACGCTATTGTATCTAAGCAGATACGATGCCCACCCTATATACGTGCCTGTGGCCGACCGAAAGCCCAATAGATTTGATCTCCTCCGGGCTAAGGCCGTATGGCACGTAACATGCTGAAAACCGTAGAGGAATGTCTTCGCATGAGTCATTTACCCGTTTGACGGTGAATAGGTGGCCAAGGGAGACGACTCAAAGTTTTCGATTGCCACCACGGTGACATTGGCGCTTGCCGTCGCCGCGCTGGTGTTGGTGAAGGAACCACTAAAGAGCTCCCGGCCATCCGGAACCGGGACGGAGATGAACGGCGTCTCCAAAGAACTGAAAGCTCGCGCACGATTGTGGGAGGATCCGTTTTCCGCCGTGCTCAAGCAGGTTGAATCGCGCAAGAAAAACGTCCTCACACTGACCGAAGAAGTCCCGTTGTCGCAGGGGAGTGGCGTCGGCCTTCAGAAGTCACCCGAGACCGTGCGGGTGACAATGCAATCCCGGGACGACCGCTCAGAGGATGACGGACTGAATGACCTGAAAAAAGACATCACTGATCGGATACGGGCCGGCGAAAGCATCACCGCGCTTCTTGTGATGACGGCGGGAGGCCCCTACGCGAACGACAGCGAATCCCGAATCGGAGATCGCTACGCCCTTGAGGCGGCGCTCGACGTCGGATGTTTCGCGCCGGAGTCAACGGAATTTGTTCGCTACTTTACGTGGCGGTTCAGAGGAGCACCCGTCACGACCCCGTATGAATGGTACGGCCGCAACAAGGTCACGTTGTGCGAGAATCCGCGCCGGAACATCGATCGCGTGCTCGTCCTCTGGGTGAAGGCGGACGACTACAAAGACCGTGTATTGGCGGGAATCCACGAACTCGTTACGCGGGTATTGGCCGAAACGAACGAAGGTCGGGCGTCGCGTCGGACCAATCAGCATTCAGACATCAAACTGGATCCGCAGCTCTGCCCGAGAGCCGAACAACCCGCCGGCGCCAAGTCCGTACCGAAAGACCTCTGTGAAAGGATTGTTTTCAAACTCATGGGCCCTCGGTCTTCCACGGAGCTCCTCGCGATGCTTCGGGAGATTCAGGCGCGCCAGGAATCCAAAGAGCCGGGTTTTTCGTGGCCCTTTAAGGAGGGCCGAATAGGCTTGTATTCCCCTTGGGCCACCGCCATGCCCGGCCTGCTCGCATACGGGATGAAGAGCAAGGAGCGAAACGAATGCCTCTCGTATCAGGCATGCAGGGAGGCCTTTGGTGATTGGTTTTCGCAAGCCAATATCCGCTTCGACTACCGGATCGACAACGACAAGGTCCTGTTCGATGAGCTATTCCGCGAGCTCGATCGAAGGCAAGTCACCATCGGGCAGGATCGCATCGTACTGATCGGCGAATGGGACTCCTTCTATGCCAGAGCATTGCCCATCACCTTCAGCGCGGCGGCCTGTCATTACATCGGTGATGCGACAATCACGAAGTTGAATTCCCCGCCGGACGATGTAGCCCGCGCAATGAGCGACAACTGCACAACCACCGAAACTGCCGTGGATGCGCTGCTGAGCGGGAAGATCTCGCCGCATGATTTGAACATCACGCGGTACAGCTATCTGAGCGGTCTGGATGGCGAGTCTCTGGAGGATCAGCAAAAGCGGTCAAGACCCACGAGCGAGGAGAAGGAGAAAGAGAACGCCGTCGCCGGCAAACTGAAGCTTCGCGGGACTGCCTCCTATGAAAAACCTGAAGGGACTTCACAATTGGACTATGTGAGAAGACTGGTCTCGCGCATCAAATCAGAGGAGGACGACGGGCCGTCTTCTCAGCAGCGAAGGGTCAAGGCCATCGGCATTCTGGGGCGGGATGCCTACGACGCGCTCCTGATTCTCCAGGCGGTGCGGGAACAGTTTCCCACCGTGCTGTTTTTCGGGACCGATCTCTATGCGAGATATTTTCACGACAGCGAACTGAAGTGGACTCGAAATTTGCTCATCGTGTCCCACTTCGGGTTGCAATTGGATCAGCAACTCCAACGAAGTATCCCGCCGCTCCGCAACACGTATCAAACCTCGACCTTTCTTGCCGCCCTGTTGGCGATCGATCGCATTGTCGAGAGCCGGGACCGTGAAGACTGCATGGCCATGGCGCCCTCTTGTTATCTGCTGGCCAGGGGCGAACATAAGATCACTCGATATAGTGCCGAGATCTCGCCCCGCCTGTATGAGATCGGCCGCTCTGGAGCCGTCGATCTCAGCATCAACGCCAGCCCAACACGAGCAAGGCTCGTCCATCCTCCACGGGATGACGTGGAACCGGATGCAAAGACCGCTCATTTTCCTCCCGGAATGTGGAGGATATGGATCCTCGCCGTGGCGGTCCTCAGCGTCATTCTCTGGTGCTATGCCAGGTTGTGGAATTGGCTGAGGGCGAGCGAAGGTTTCGACGGCAAGGCGCGGGCAGGGATGAGAGTGCTCCGAGCCTCGTGTGTCATTCTGCCGGCGCTCGCCATGATTGGATTCTGGATCGCAGTACGGATGTTCGACTACGAGGAGGACGAACCCTTCTCTTGGTCGGATGGAGTCAGCATCTGGCCTACAGAGCTGATTAGACTGTTGGGCGGTCTTCTCAGTATCTGGTTCCTCATCAAAGGACGTGTAGACCTCATAGAGAACACGAAAGAGGTGACGCGCCGATACTTCCCATCGTTCTCTGAAAGGAGTCCGAACACCGCCCCGCGGCATGGATTCTGGTCTAACGTCGACTGGATGGTTCATGGGTCACCGGGTGGCGGACCAATTGCCGCCGCCGATCTTTGGGCACGGTACTACGACGCGCATCGCTGGAGTCAGCGCGCGGGACGAGTGCTCCTTCTGTTGCTTTTGTACTTCGCGAGTATCGGAACGATCTGGCCGCTTCTCAATGACGGCCAGTGGTCCTTGTTCGTGCCTTGCCGGGGCCCGGTGAGCTGCGGAGTAGACCGGATCGCCGTCATGCTGAGCGTAGTGATGCTCGTTACGCTGAATCTGTCCGTCTTCGATGCCGTGCTGCTGGCGGCCAGGTGGATCAGCGAACTCCAGCGGACGACCGACCTGAGCGCCGTGGCCATGGCGCATCTCATCGGGGATCGGACCCGTATCGTTAATCGCCGGATCCTCTATCCGTTTATCGTGCTCTTTCTCGTGATCGGGGCGCGCAGCCATTACTTCGACAATTGGGACTTTCCTCCCGCATTGCTGGTGGCGCTCATCGTCGAAAGTGTGGTTGCGCTGGCCAGCGCCTGTATTCTCTACATGGCTGCGATCAACACACGGAGACGCGTCGTCCATGATCTAGAGGCGACGTCGATCATCGGGCATGGAGAGGGTCAAGACAATCGAAGCGACCGAGTTCGAAAAACGATCGACGAGATCGGCTCCATTCAACAGGGCGCCTTCGTTCCGTTCTATCAGCAGCCCGTCGTTCAGGCGGGCCTCGTGGCCGCGCTCGCGTTTCTTCAATATTGGTTTCTTGGCCAGTAGGCAGATCCAACCTTTCCGCCGATAGCCTTTCACGTCGAACACCACGAAAAAATAGTACCGGGCTACTTGCGAAATTTTCATTGGAGCCGTACAAGAGTGGTCGGACCGTTGGTAACAATCCGACGGCGGGACTCTGCATGCGGACGGAAAAACTCGGCGGCCTCACGGTTCGCATCACCGGCGGCATCGACGGTCGAGGTGGCGGCAATGGGCCGGTGATCTTACTCTTGCACGGCTATGGCGCGCCGGGCGATGACCTGGTTGTCCTGGCCGAATATCTCGATGCCCCAGCCGGTACCCGCTATCTATTCCCCGCCGCCCCCCTGCCGATTCCGTTGGGATACGGCGATTCCCGCGCCTGGTGGATCATCGATATGGCAAAAATTCAAGCAGACCGAGCAGCCGGACGGATCCGAGACATGTCCGATGAACTCCCCACCGGCCTCGTGCAGGCGCGCGAACGGGTTGCCGCTCTGCTTACTGATGTGCATCGCAAGTTCGGTGCGGATCCGAAAAAGACGATCCTCGGCGGGTTCTCCCAAGGCGCCATGTTGTCATGCGATGCGGTGTTGCGCAGCGAGCAGCCCTATGCCGCATTGATCCAGTTGTCGGGAACGTTGGTGGCCAAGCAGGATTGGAGCCCACTGCTGCCGAAGCGCAAGGGCCTGTCGGTTTTCCAGAGCCATGGCACGCATGATGAGATTCTCGCGTTTGTCATGGCGGAACGGCTGCGCGATGAATTTGTCCGGGCCGGGCTGAAGGTGGAGTGGGTGCCCTTCCGAGGCGGCCATGAGATTCCCGAGCCCGTGCTCAGAAAGCTGGGACACTTTATTCAATCGCATCTCAGCCGGTGAGGATGTCGAGCCGTAGCGACGGTGGTCACGCAGGAGGCGGATTCGCACAGCATCCGGTCGGGAGGGGCTCCGTGAGCGACATGAGGCCGTTCGAACTGGAAGGTGCAGACGGGAATCTGATCTGCGGCGACCAACTCGATGGATCAGGCCGGCAAGTTCTCTTCATCACGGGCTTCCTGTCAAAACGCTGGGGGAATAAGAGCAAGGCGCTGGCGCAATGGTGTGCAGAGAAGCAATGGGGTTTTCGCTGCTATGACGTGCGGGGGTTTGGCGATTCCGAAGGGACGTTCACCGACTATACCCTGTCCGACTGGATCGACGATGCGCGAACGGTGATCAAAAGTTTGAACCAGCAGACGTCTGTCCTGATCGTCGGCAATTCGCTCGGTAGCTGGATCGCTTGGCTCGTGGCACAGGAGTCTGAGATCGTGGAAGAGTTGATCCTGATCGCCCCGGCCTTCAACATGATGGCTGAACGGGCGAAGCAGATTCCGGATGAGCGCCGGCATGCCTGGCACACGGCCGGCTGGATGCCTTGGGATGATGATGCCTTGCACAAAGATTGGCCGCTTTCCTGGAGATGGGTGGAAGAGAGCGAACAGTACTGGGCGCAAACGTTCTCGCGCCTTCGCCGCGTCAAAACGACGATTCTGCATGGTTTGCAGGACACGGTCGTGCCGCCGGCCGGCAGTTGGCGCTTTGTAGAAGAAGTGCTGCGGCGCGATCCGGAATTTCCGATCGAATTATTGCTCAAAACCGGCGACCACCGGCTGAGCAATCCCGAACACGTAGAGACGCTGCGCCGCCTGGTGCTCAGGGAATCGTAGAGGATGGCGTAAGATGCTTGTCCTGATACACAAAGAATGCGGAGGTCCGGCGCTGGAAACTGACACGGCGGTCGGCGAAGTCTGCGCGATTCCGGCTGACCGCTTCCCGTTCGCTTGCTTCAGTTGCCTGGAGGAGATTACCGATGAATCGGAAGTGCGGCTGTCGGAGGAGTTGGGAATTTGAATGACCGCTTATAGAGCTGTGCGTATCCAGGCCCACTCCTTCGTTTGCTTTCCGCTCACCGCCTTCACGATGACCTCCCGCAGCCGCTCTGAATAGAGATTCTGCACTGTGCGCCGGATGATGATGTCGGTCGGCATGACCGTAGTAGGCGCTGTTCCATTCGTCCTTCGCCGGGGACACGGCCTCTTCAAGCACGCCCGCGAACGGTTCCTACCCACCGTAGCCACCACGCCGAACCTCGGTAAAGGCCCCACGAGGCGCGTCCGTCCTTGTCTATGAACTCGGATGTCTTGCGCAACCATGTTTGCTTCGAGTGGAAATTGAAGAAGCATCCGGGGTATGGTGTGATCCGGCAATTGATCATGTGAGAGATCTTCTTTGTCGCGACAGCATAACAGCGGGCCGGATTTCGACGGACCCCCCGTTCCCGAACCGACTCATGCCGAGCGGGCCAGGACGCTGGTCCATTTGGAACGGCAGGGAAGCCTCTCGACGCTCTCGCGCAAGCAGCCTGGTTGGCCTTTCGGCTCGGTGATGCCCTATGCTTTGGACGACCAGGGACGGCCGATGTTTCTCATCAGCGCGATGGCCATGCATACGCAGAATCTGTTGGAGGACCAGCGTGCGAGCCTGCTCGTGACGCCTTCCATGATCAGCGGAGATCCCTTGGGGGCGGCCAGAGTCACGTTGATGGGATTGACGACAAAAGTTGCGAAAGATGAGGTCCTCCAAATTCGAGAACGCTACTTGGCTCGACATGCCAACGCCTCCTACTGGGTGGACTTCAACGACTTTGCATTCTTCCGCATGGCGATCGTCGAGATTTATTTCGTCGGAGGCTTCGGGTCGATGGGATGGGTCGCGGCGGAAGACTATGAGACGGCGGTCGTAGATCCGCTTGCCGACGAGGCCTCGAATCTCATCAAAGAAATCAATCAAACACAAGCCGAGACGCTTTTGCTCCTCGCTCGGGTCTTCGGCAATATGGAGGCGCAGCAGGCGACGTTGACCGCGCTGGATCGCCTTGGCTTCCACTTGCGGATCAGGACCGTCGATCGTATGCAGGGTGGACGGATCGCCTTCACAATCCCCGTGAACAATGCGCAGGAAGTCCGAGCCGGCCTCGGCGACTTGGTTGCAAGGGCCAAAGAAGGCATCCAAGCCCTGCACTCGTTTTAGAATAATCTCTCATATCGGCGCACCATCACTTCACATCATGAGATAGAGGACCGCATGGCCACGAACGATAAGCAAGTCATTTTCTCGCTGGTCGGTGTCGGGAAGGTTTACCCGCCCAAGAAACAGGTCCTGCGGGACATCTATCTGGGCTTCTATTACGGAGCCAAGATCGGTGTGCTGGGGTTGAATGGGGCGGGAAAAAGCTCGTTGCTCAAGATCATCGCCGGCGTCGATCAAAACTATGTCGGTGAGATGACCCGATCGAAGGGCTACAGCGTCGGGTTGCTCGAACAAGAACCGCAACTCGATAAAGACAAGACAGTCAAAGAGGTGGTGGAAGAGGGCCGGCAGGACGTCATCGCGCTCCTCAATGAGTATGAGGCCGTCAGTAACAAACTCGGCGGGAACGTCTCGCCGGATGAAATGGAAAAGCTCCTCGATAAGCAGAGCCAGCTCCAAGAAAAGATCGAGGCCGCCAATGGCTGGGAATTGGAGAATGAATTGGAAATCGCCATGGACGCGCTCCGCTGTCCGCCCTCCGATGCGAAGATCAGCGTGCTTTCGGGCGGCGAGCGGCGCCGAGTGGCCCTATGCCGGCTCCTGATTCAGGAGCCGGACATTCTGCTTTTGGATGAGCCTACCAATCATTTAGATGCCGAGTCGGTGCAATGGCTTGAACAGCACTTGCAGGAATACAAGGGCACGGTGATCGCCGTCACCCACGACCGCTATTTTCTAGACAATGTGGCCGGCTGGATTCTGGAATTGGACCGTGGCCACGGCATTCCCTTCCAGGGGAATTACTCTTCCTGGCTCGATCAGAAGAAAGACCGGCTGGAGAAAGAAGAGAGGGCCGAATCGAAGTTGCGCAAGACCCTTGACCATGAACTTGAATGGATAAGAATGTCGCCCAAGGCGCGGCAATCCAAGGGCAAGGCCCGACTGAACCGATACGAAGAGTTGGTCAATCAGAAGCAGGAACAGAGGGCCGAGGACTTGGAGATCTTTATCCCCCCCGGTCCGCGGCTGGGTGACGTGGTGGTGGAAGCCAACGGCATTGCCAAAGCATATGGAGACCGCGTGCTGTTTGACGGCCTGAGCTTCACTCTTCCGCGCGGGGGGATCGTGGGGGTGATCGGCCCGAACGGAGCCGGTAAGACGACCCTATTTAGGATGATTGTCGGGAAGGAAAAGCCGGACTCCGGCATAATTAAGATCGGCGAGACGGTCAAGCTTGGGTATGTCGATCAGGACCGCACGTTGGACGGAACCAAGACGGTCTATGAAGTCATCTCCGAGGGACAAGACACCATCAAATTGGGAAAGGCTGAAGTCAACGCGCGCGCCTATTGCGCCCGGTTCAACTTCAGCGGGACCGATCAGCAGAAAAAGGTCAAGGAACTCTCCGGGGGCGAGCGGAACCGCGTACACCTCGCGCGCATGCTCAAAGAGGGCGCCAATCTCATTCTGCTCGACGAGCCGACGAATGATCTCGATGTGAATACGTTGCGGGCCCTTGAAGAAGGGCTCGACAATTTCGGCGGATGCGCGGTGATCAGCAGTCACGACCGTTGGTTTCTCGACCGGGTCGCCACGCATATTCTGGCGTTCGAAGGCGAAAGCCGCGTCGTCTGGTATGAAGGCAACTACAGCGAATATGACGCGGATCACAAGAAACGGCTCGGCAAAGAGGCCGATCGTCCCCACCGCATCCGGTATCGGAAACTCACGAGGGGTTAGCCGCCGCCCCGGGTTTCTCTCAACCTTCAGCAGGCCATGAGTCAGCCGACTTACGAGCCTGGGCCTCTTTTCATCACCGGCGGGACCGGCTATGTAGGGAGCCGGCTCATTCCTCGCTTGCTCGAGCGGGGCCATGAGGTGCGCGTCCTGGCACGGAAAGAATCCACGGGCAAGTTGCCGCCGGGATGTCGTATCGTCGAGGGCAACCCGTTGGACAGCCGGACGTTTGCCAAAGAGGTCACAGGCGCCTCTACGTTTGTCCAACTCGTCGGCGTGGCCAAGCCCGCCCCGTGGAAAGGAGCGGCGTTTCGCGCCGTCGACCTCGTTTCCGCGCGTGCCTCTCTAAAGGCAGCCGCGTCTGCCCGTGTCCGGCATTTTGTCTATGTCAGTGTCGCCCACCCGGCGCCGATCATGAAGGCCTACATCGCGGTGCGGAGAACCTGCGAAGAAGAGATTCGCGCGGCCCAGGTGGCGGCCACATTCATCAGACCCTGGTATATTCTTGGGCCGGGCCATCAGTGGCCCCTCCTGCTCCAGCCGATCTACAAGCTTATGACGTTCATTCCCGCGACGAAAGAAGCGGCACAACGATTGGGATTGGTCACCATCGATGAGATGCTTGCCGCCCTGGTGTGGGCCGTCGAACATCCACCGGAGGGGGTTCGCATTATCGATGTCCCGGAAATCCGACGCCTGGGATCCGTGAAGCGTTGCTCGTGAATCGTATCTCGTCGGCGGAATGCGAAAGACGAGGAAAAGGCGACAGCAGGTGTCACCAGGACACGGCCGCTTCCGCTGAGCGGGGGCCACGCCGCTCTGATAGCGCGACGCCACTGTCCCGCCGTGGCGACCATGCGCTTCGGGCGAATAGCTTCTCGCCCGTCGCTATACTCCATGCTCCGCAGCGTGCGTTCCGCGGTCAGGGAACCAGCTACCATGAATCCGGACGACTATTTTGAAGCAGATTCTAGTAAGGTCTTGGATCGCCAGTTCTCCGAAAATCTCTCTGTGAGCAGTAATTTCACATGAAGCCGGTCGTTCTTGTCACAGGGGCCGCGGGGCTTATTGGTGGCTATCTCGTGCGGACGGCGGGGCGGTGGGCTCCGCATGTTCATGTGCATGGGATGACGCGGCAGGATGCGGATCTGACGGACGAACGGCAAGTCAGAACCCGATGGCAGACGCTTGTCCCCCATGCCGTCATTCATTGCGCGGCTTTGAGCCGCGCGGGTCAGTGCGAAGCCGATCCCGATCTGGCGTATGAAATCAATGTCGGGGCGACGCGGCGCTTGGCGGAGTTGGCGCACGACCGGCCCTTTGTTTTCTTATCCAGTGATCAGGTCTTTGACGGGACAAAGGGCTGCTATGTGGAGGGCGACGAGGTCCATCCGGTGAATGTCTATGGACGGACTAAGGCGGAAGCAGAACGGGAAATCTTGCGCAATCCGCTCCATACCGTAATACGGGTCGCTCTGACCGCCGGATGCTCGGAGAACGGCGATCGCAGCTTTGTCGAAGATATGCGGAAGGTCTGCCGGCAAGGGCAAACGCTCACGCTGTTTACCGATGAATTTCGCTGTCCGCTGCCGGCCGGTGTCGTGGCTCGGGCTATCTGGGAATTGCTGAAGCTGGAGTGTCCCGGGCTGTATCATCTGGGCGGCAGCGAGCGAATGTCGCGATGGGATATCGGCCTGGCACTGGCCCGGTGGTATCCCGACCTGGCTCCTTGTCTCGAGCCTGGTTCTCTCAGAGACTATACAGGGCCTCCGCGTCCCGCCGATTTATCGATGAACAATCATAAGATCCAACGACTCTTGTCGTTTCCCTTGCCGGGATTTCGCGAATGGCTCAGGGGGCGCCTGCATCCTGGGGCCGATCTCTGGGATTACGTCGGCCAGGAGCGGCAAGAATAGAGTTGGAGCGATACCTTGTCCAATGACCCGCTCCTATTGATTACGCAGGTCTTGATCATTGCTTCGCTCTGGATGTTCGGCCTCTGGCTGATTCAACTGAAGTATCGCAATGCTTCGCTGGCGGACGCCGGCTGGTGCGCGGGCCTGATCGGTGCGGTGAGTTGGTATGCGGTGAGTGTAGAGGGAGATCCGGCGCGCCGGCTGCTGGTCGCGCTGATGATCGGGCTCTATGGATTGCGGTTGGGAGGTTATATCCTGCTCGATCGTGTCATCGGCAAACGAGAAGATCCGCGGTACCGCTCCGTGCGCCGCCGGTGGGGGCGACAAGAGCCGGCGATCATGCTCGCCTATTTCGAACTTCAGGCTCCGGCCGTCGTGGTGTTTTCAATCCCACCGCTGCTGGTCATGCAGAACCCCCGGCCTGGATTCAGTCTGTGGGAACTATTCGGGGTGATGATCTGGGCCGTGGCTGTGATCGGTGAAGCGGTTGCCGACCGGCAACTGGCTGTCTTTCGACGTCAGCCTTGGAATAAGGATCGGGTCTGCCGCACCGGTCTGTGGCGCTATTCACGGCATCCCAATTATTTCTTTGAATGGCTTCATTGGTGGAGCTATGTCGTCATGGCGCTGGCCTTGCCGGCCGGCAATTGGTGGGCCACGTTGATTGGTCCGCTGATCATGGGGTGGGCGCTGGTGAAAGTGACGGGGATTCCCTTGGCCGAGTCACAAGCGCTGGAATCACGCGGAGACGAGTACCGCCTGTACCAAGAAACGACGAGCGCCTTCATCCCATGGCCGCCTCGAACCGAGCGTTAAGGCGGCGCCATCGGCCCCCATGGCGGCGCACCCGGATCATCATTTCGGTTATTATTTTTGAAGCGCGTCCAGGCGAGCTCGGGCTGTTTTGGCTGCTTCGCTGTCCGGGTACTGACGGACAATGTCTTCGTATAACTGTTTGGCATGCGCGACGTTATTCTGCCGCTCCTCGAGCCGGGCGGTCTCGAGCCACTGGTCCGCCTGATCTCCCCCGCAGGCAGACAAGAGAGAGACCAAACATAGCAGCGGCAACAGACGTTGATTCATGCGGCTCCTTCTTACAAGTCCCTTGGGACGAAGGGCTTCCATCATCCCGCCCGGCTCTGCATGGTCGGCTCCTTCTGGTGCTCTTCCTGAGAGGCCTGCCTATGCTGCTGAAGGTTTCTCAGGAAGTCCCATGGAATCTCGACCTTTCCCCCCGTGCCTTCATGCAACTTCTGCCAGGACTCTAGCAGATTCAGGCAGGCATGATCGATATGGCGAAGGCCGGTGACCCGCACGAGGATGTTCGCGAGGGGCGGCGCCTCTTCGAGCGTGCGGGCGAGACGCGGGAGTGACAAGAATGTCGCGATGCCGCGCAACTCCAAGGTCAGTCGGCCGGTCCGGAGATCGTGGACATATCCGGCGTCCAAAGCCTGAGTCTGGTACAGCAATTTGGCCACAGCCAGGCCCACACCAAGGAGCACCCCGATGAGCAAGTTGGTCATGACGATCGTCGCCATGGTGACGAGATAGATCCAGACTTCACTGCGGCCGTACGCGCGCAGTTCGCGAACCGCTTCCACATTCATCAGTTTGTAGCCCGTGTAGACCAGGACGGCTCCCAGGCTGGCCGTCGGGATCAAGCGGAGAATGGAGGGAAGAAACGACACGAATAGGAGAAGCAACAGGCCATGGTATACCGCGGCCATCCTGGTCTTGGCGCCCGCTTGCACATTGGCCGCGCTCCGCACAATGACCCCGGTCGTGGGCAATATGCAGAGCAAGCCGCACAACGTGTTGCCGACGCCTTGGGCGAACAGTTCACGGTTGTAGCGGGTTCTCGGGCCCGTATGGAGTTGGTCGACCGCGGTTGCCGACAGTAGGGTTTCGACGCTCGCGATGAAGGCCAATCCCAGGGCTTCCGCCCACAGCGACGTATCCAAGACATGGGACAGATCGGTCATGGATGGAAACGTGATGACCCAAAACAAGTCATCGCGGACCGAGACATGGCTGACCGGCAATCGGTGCAAAGCCGCCAACCCGGCCGCGCAGACGACTCCGACGAGCACGGCCGGGACGAGGCGCAGCCGCTGTGGAGCGAATTTCGTCCATAGGATGATGACCCCGATGGTGAGCAGGCCAATGCGGGCGGCCTCGTGGTGGCTCGTGGCCTGGTCATTGTCGGTTAGGAGACTTTTCCAGATTGCCTCCGGCAACGTCATTAAATTCGTCAAGCCGCTGCCTTTCGGCACATCGTCGATCATCACATGAAATTGGCCGGCGAATATGAGAAGTCCGATCCCGGCCAGCATGCCGTGGATCACAGCGGGCGAGACGGCCCGGAACCAGTGTCCGACTTGGAGCCACGCGGCCGCGAGCTGTATCGTCCCGGCCAGAAGAATAATCAGCCCGAGATGTTCCCGCCCATGCGTCTGCATGAGATCCCAGACGATGACGGTGAGACCCGCCGCCGGCCCGCTCACTTGTAGAGGACAGCCGGCAAGCAAGCCCACCACCAGCCCGCCGACGATACCGGTCATGATGCCGGCAGCGGGCGGCTGTCCCGACGCGATCGCGATGCCCATGCATAACGGCAGGGCCACGAGAAATACCACGATGGAAGCCAGCACATCGTGTTGGGTATCGGTGCGACCGGGCAGCGACGTGAACAACTGAGATGGATTCATTGGACGTTCCGCAGGCTAAGGGAATTCTCTTCAAGGTATCGAAAGCCGCCTGGATCGCAAGATAAAACACAAGTTTCCCTCGCTCGCATTATTCATGAGCATTTCTGCTGCAATCGCGGATTCACCGCTACGACGATATCAAGTCGGTGGCGACAAACCTCTCCGCCGCGATCGATGAACGCGGCGGCTCAAGCGAAGCTTGGTGTGGCGGGTGTGCTCGCCGCTCAGGTCCAGCCACCTCACCGACTCGGCGGCGCGCACAAACGTGGCGCTCATTATTCTTCGCGCCGTGCGCCCCTCGACGTACTGTTTCAGTACGCCTCGGTCCCTCGTGGCTGTGCTTGCCGGAAGACACCGCCGGCCTCACCGACTCGGCGGCGTCCACAAACATGGCGCTCATTATTCTTCGCGCCGTGGACCTCGCGTGGCGACTCCATATTGCACCCGCCCTCCCCCAGGCGCGCCGAGACGCGCCTTTTCCTCTGGTTCGCGACGAAGCGTCATGAATAATGTGAGCTAGCCCTGTCGAAAAGTGTGTGTAAGAGCGATAAACAGCAGGAGGACAGAGCGCAAGGAAGGAAGTCATTTGCGAGTCGTGGTGGATTCTATCCCAAAACGAGGCGAGGTGATCGATTCGCTCCGGCATCGGGGGCAGCGGCTCGGCCGGGTCACCCGGCTGCGCTCGGTGAACGCGTACCCGCATGCCTGGCAAGAGGAGGGCTCGAGCAGAAATCGGCGCGTCATGTCCCGACCGACGGTCTTGATGACGTGAACGAGATGTTCTTCGATCCGGCGTTCGGGAAGACCGAGCATCTGCGCGAGTTGAAACGACGACAACCTGGTGCCGGTGATCAGTTGCATGATGCGTTGCCGTGGAGTCAAGACCTGTTCATCGCGCATAACGAATCGTACGCCGTGTCGGCCCGCAATGAAAGAGGCGCGTCTCGAGAAATCGGCTTGATCTAGAATTAGGGCTCTGCCACGATCCTTCGAGACTGTGGTTTGTCCTTATACCTATAAAGAAATGTCCTGAAAGGAGTTGCTCATGAAAATGCTCGCCGTGCACCCGGGACCGCTGATGTATACCAGAATCTTCCTGCGTCTGGAGCCGCTGGGACTGGAATTGGTCGCGCAAGCCGCGCGCCGTGCCGGCCACGAGGTCCGGATTCTGGATCTGCAGGTGGAGAAGGAAAGCGATTTTCACCGGATGGTGGCGGAATGGCAGCCTGATGTCGTCGCCTTCTCATGCAATTATCTGGCAAATGTCCCGGAGATCGTGGATCTGGCGAAGGCCACGAAGGGACGGAGCCCGGGCTGCTTTATTTTTGTCGGCGGCCACAGCGCCTCGTTTGTGGCGAGTGAATTCCTCGATCATGCCGAAGGCGCCATCGATTGTGTGGTCCGCGGCGAGGGCGAGGCCACCATCGGGAGACTGCTGTCGGCGTTGGAACAGGATCCGGCCTCGGTGTCCGGGATTCCCGGCATCGTCACGAGGGACGGCGAGGGTCCGCCGCCGCAAACGCTGCACAGCCTCGACGACGTGAGCCCCGCACGTGATCTCCTGCGCCACCGGCACAAATATTTTCTCGGCGTGCTGGATCCCTGCGCGTCGGTGGAGTTCACGCGCGGCTGTCCCTGGGATTGCTCGTTCTGCAGCGCCTGGACCTTTTACGGCCGCAGCTATCGCGTGGTGACCCCCGAGCGGGCCGTGGAAGATGTGGCCCGCATCCGGGAACCGGGAATTTTTATCGTCGATGACGTGGCGTTCATTCAAGCGAAGCACGGGTTCGCCATCGGCGAAGCCATTGCCAGACGGGGTATCAAGAAACAGTACTATCTCGAAACCCGCGGCGATGTGTTGCTGCGGAACAAGGACGTCTTTCGGTTCTGGAAGCGACTCGGGTTAGCGTATATGTTTCTCGGCATCGAGGCCATCGATGAAGAGGGACTCCGACAACATCGCAAGCGCATCTCGGCCGGAAAGAATTTCGAAGCGCTGGAATTTGCCCGCTCGCTCGGGATTCGCGTCGCCATCAACCTGATTGCGGACCCGGACTGGGATCGAAAGCGATTCGCCGTTGTCCGCGAATGGTGTCTGGACATCCCCGAAATCGTGACCGTCAGCGTCAATACACCCTATCCCGGGACGGAGTCCTGGCATACCGAAGCGCGGCGGGTCACCACCCGGGACTATCGGTTGTATGACATTCAGCACGCGGTTCTGCCCACGCGCCTTCCGTTGCCGGAGTTCTATGATGAACTGGTAAAGACCCAACAGGTGTTGAACAAAAAGCATCTGGGGTGGGCGGCGCTGAAATCGACCGCATCGATCGCCGCCGGGCATTTGCTTCGCGGCCAGACGAACTTCGTGAAGATGCTGTGGAAGTTCAACAGCGTGTATAATCCTCAGCTTCAGTTGGCCGATCATCACCGTACTCCGAGATATGAAATGACCCTGCCCCCTGCTCGACAGGAGCACATCGACCCCCAATTGCTGTATATTCTTCCGGCAAGGGGACGACAGAGCCGAGCGCTCGACGATGCCACCGAGGCTTTCGTGGATCGCGGCCGTGCCGGCGCCAACGTGTCGTAACCGGACTCTCAGGAAATAGTTTCCGGGTAGGGACGGGACCCCGCGGGCGAAACGCCTGGAGGTCTCGGCCGATGAGGCTCATGGGCACAACACAGTGGGATGAACTGGCTGAAGCGGCCTTGGCGCGATTGCGCCAGGCCGCCGTCGACTACGGCGACATTAGGATACTGGACACGACGACGCAGGCGATACGCGGTGAGGACCGGCGTATTGCCGGAGTTCGCGAAGGAGCGAATCGCGGTCTTGGCGTCCGCGCCCTGTACAAAGGGGCGTGGGGATTTGCCGCAAGCTCCATCCTTTCGCCGGAGGAAATTCCGAGAATCGCCGACTTGGCGGTGGAGATCGCCAAGGGGTCCGCGTCGCTGGCGATCGACAAAGTGCGGCCTGCGCCGGAACCCGTACATCGTGACACGGTTGTGACGGCCTATCGGGTCGATCCGTTTACCGTCCCGCTGGAGGAGAAGACGCGCCTGTTGTTGGACCTCATGGAGGCGGTTCACCGGCAACCGGGAATCGCGCGAAGCAGCGCCCATCTGTGGGCCCAGCGGGATCGGAAGCTATTCGTCTCGACCGAAGGCTCTCACATCGAATTTGATCTGCTCGCCCTGCACGGAGAATTCTCCGCGACTGCGCTGCATAACGGTCGATTCGCTACCCGCAGCTTCAATTCGCCGCATCTTCGCACGGGGTATGAACTGATCAACGGTCTCAATTGGCTGGCCGAGGCGCCGCGCGTGGCGGCTGAAGCGGTGGAGAAAGTCCGGGCACCGGTCGTGGAAGCGGGGCGCTATGACTTGGTGTTGGATCCCGAGCATCTCTCCCTCACGATCCACGAATCGTGCGGCCATCCCAGCGAACTCGACCGGGCGTTGGGCTATGAGGCGAACTATGCAGGGACCAGTTTCCTCACGCCGGATCATCTGGGAAAGTTCCAGTATGGGTCGGCCCACGTGAATCTCGTCGCCGATAATACCGAACCGGAGACGCTGGCCGCCACCGGATATGATGACGACGGCGTGTCCTGTCAGGCATGGGACATTGTGCGGGAGGGTCGATTTGTCGGGTATTGCACGAATCGCGAGGTCGCACCGAAGATCAACGAGGCCCGCTCGCGCGGATCGAATCGAGCCGACGGCTGGGGCAGCATGCCGATCGTGCGGATCGCCAACATCGGCTTGGCGCCGGGTCAGGCAACCCTGGACGAGCTGCTGGCCGATGTGAAGCGCGGAATCTATATCGAAGGACACGGCTCGTACAGCATCGATCAGCGCCGATACAATTTTCAATTCGGCGGCGATGCCTTCTGGCTGATCAAAAACGGCAAGCGGACACACATGCTGCGCGACGTCATCTATCACGGGATTACGCCGGAATTTTGGAACAGTTGCGACGGGGTGGCCGACCGGTCGCATCGCCGGCGATTCGGGTTTATCACGTGCGGCAAGGGCCAGCCGGGCCAGTCCGGTTGGATGACCCATGCCGCTTCGCATGCCCGGTTTCGAGGAGTCAACGTCATTCGCGGTCAGGCGGAACCATGAAAACTCCGGCTTCCAAGACGTGGCCCAAGATGACCGGCTGGGATGAATTCCATTTTCTCACCGATCTCGTACTGGAGCATGCGACGGGCGACGACACGTTCATCGCCCTGTTCGATCATCACGGCGGGACGACCCGTTTCGCCAACAATCAGGTTGTGCAGAACGTCGATACCCGACGCGTGTCTCTGGTCGTCACGGCCGCGTTCGGACGGCGGCGTGGGACGGCGACGACGACTGATCTGACCGCCGGCGCAGTCCAGGAGACGTTGAAACGGGCCGAGCGGATCGCACGGGTCTCGCCGGAAGATCCGGAGTATCTCTCACCGGTCGGCCCGAAGCAGTATCTCTCGCTGCCTACATCACGTCCTGAAACGGCGGCCGCCGGACCGGCGCGGCGGCTGGAATATACGAGGGAAGCGATCAGCCAGTGCAAAATGGAAAATCTGAACTCGGCCGGGACCGTGTCGTCCTCCGTGTCGGCGGTCGGGACGGCGGCGAGTTCAGGACTGTTCGCCTACGAAGAACGAACCGAGGCCCGGTTCAGCCTGACGGTGCAAGCCGGAGAAGCCACGGGATGGGCCGCCGCGGCCCACCGATCGATCGATCACCTCAAAGTTCAGGAGCGGACGTTGACGGCGATCGAAAAAGCGAAGCGGGGCGCAGACGAACCCAGAGAGTTGAACCCGGGACGGTACACGGTCATCTTGGAGCCGGCTGCCGTCGCCGGGCTTCTCACGTGGCTCATGTGGATGCTGGATGCCAAATCGTTTTACAAAGGAACGAGCCCGTTTGTCGGAAAACTCGGAGAACGGATCTTGGACCGTCGCCTGACCTTACGAAACCAGCCCGAACATCCCGATCTGCTCGGCGCCGGCTTCACCGGCGAAGGGTTGCCGATCTTCGATTCGGTGTGGATCGACGGCGGTGTTCTCAAGCAATTGATGTACGATCGCTTCACCGCCCGGCAGCACAATATCGAACCGATTGCCACCCTAGAATGTCCCTGCCTCTCCGGAGAGCGGCCCGCCGGTTCTCGGGTATCTGACTTGATCCGGACGACCCAGCACGGGATTCTCGTCACGAATTTCTGGTACATCCGCACGGTGAATCCGACAGACCTGACCCTGACCGGCATGACGCGGGACGGCACGTTTCTCGTCGAAAACGGTGAGATCGTGTCCGCGGTGAGAAATTTTCGCTTCCATGAAAGTCCGCTGCGCGCCTTCAACCAACTCGATGCCTTTACCGCTCCGACGGAAGCCGTGACGTCGGAGACCGGCAAGGTATTGGTGCCCGCCATGAGAATCCGGGACTTCAATTTCTCCAGCGTCACCCGGTTCTGAGGGTAGGGCCGGAAAAAAGTTGGCCCTCGGCATTGACTAGGGCCCTGTGGAGGGAGTAAGGAAAAGGAGACGGTGACCGTCGGCGGGTGCCCCTATGACCAGAAAAGAGCATAAATTACAAGTCAAGCCCGTCAAGCTGATCTGTCTCGTACCGTCCGAGGATCAGAAGAAGGCGGCGAATCCGTTTGAGCCCTCGCCGATCCGATCGGCGCTGAGGAAAGCCGCCATCGCATTGGAAAACTGGACCGAGCGATTCGAGAACTGGTGTGACCGAGAGAATCAGCGCGAAGACAGAGAGCCCTCTTCCTTCACGCAACGGGTTCGACGGTTGATCGGGTGGTCGAGCGCTTCGACGACGAGCGTGGCGGTGCGCGAGCAGTTGATGGAACCTGTGCGTGGGTGGGAATCGGCGATGGGGGAAGTGATTTTCAGGATTCGTGACCGAGCCGGCCATGTGCAGCGTGCGTTGGTCGCGCAGGCCCGGGAGTTGAAAGAATGGATGGCGCACCACAGCCATACGACCCAAACGGAGCTGGATAGTCTCCGCGCACGGGTAATGGCGCAAGATATTCAGCTCGAGCATCTCCAAACTCAACTCCAAGACCTTCGTACACTGGTGTCTTCTCAGCAGCAGGTATTGGTCTACATGGGCAAGGAGCTGGATACGGTGCAGCAAGCCGGAAATCAGCTCAAGTCCAGTCCTGCCCGCCGGGCGGGAAATCGACCGAAGAAGGTTGCGAAATCAAAGCGTCCGCCCGCCGAAACCGGCCAGACCCCATACCTCAACGCTTAACCCTGGCGCTTCCGCTCCGATCAACACAACGAAATCTTCGTCTTCGCCGGTCTGCTTGCTATGGCTCTTCTCTTGCGGATCGAAACCAAGCGGGCAAAAGAAGCGGTCGATGTCACCGACCGGGTCAATGAGGCAATCGCAACTGCACGGATGCAGGAAGGCCTCTGCGTGCTCCTTGTAGCCCACACGACCGCGGCCCTGACGACCGGAGAGGTGGGTGAGGGCACAGAGGACGATCTGCTCGAGGTGGTCGAACAGGTCATCCCGCGCATCCGTTTTCGGCACGCGCATGATCCCTCCCACGCCTGGTCACACATGGCCTCTTCCCTTGTCGGGCCCTCCTTGGCCCTTCCGGTGTCAGAAGGTCGGCTCCTCTTAGGCACCTGGCAATCCGTGCTCCTCATAGAACTGGATGGCCCGCGCCGCCGTGATATTCATATGCAGTTACTGCCTGCATGAGATCGGCGTCTGCGTCCCGCTGGTGGTCTTTCGCCTCATCGTTCCAGCCCGCTCGGTGGTCTTTTTGATCAAAGGTCTCGACTCATGTATACGTATAATCGTGATGAAGGGATCTCAGTCGCCCAAGGAGATGTGCGAGCATGCGGTATGTCGTCGGCGTCATGGGCCCGGCAAAGGCCAGGCGCAGGGACATCGAGAATGCGCGATTGCTCGGCGAATTGATTGCGCCGCCTGGTGGCGGCCGTCGAGACACCGGAGGAGGCGGTCAACCTCATCATGAAGCGATTGGAGCGCAGAGATCACTCCTTGATGGAAGGAGCGCAGTCATGGCCCACTATCTAATTGCCCGGCGTTACACGGCCGGCCTGTTGATCATGCTGGCCCTGGTTCAAACGGCCTGCGTCACCAATCCATACACCGGTCGATGGCAGTTTCTGTCCGTCCCCCAGAGCTATGAGATGTCCATGGGCGAACAGTCATACGCCCAGGTGCTGCATGATCCGAACAACCCCATTTCCCATGATCCCCGCGAAGTTCAGCCGGTCGAAAGGGTGGCGGAACGTATTATTCAAGTCGCCAAACGGTCCAAGTACGAGAAAGCAGCCAATGAGTTCAAATGGGAGGTCAGCGTCATCAAGTCCGACCAGACGGCGAACGCCTTCGCGCTGCCGGGCGGGAAGATTGCCGTCTATACGGGGCTGTTTCCCGTCGCCAAGAATGAAGCCGGGCTCGCCGCTGTGATGGGGCATGAAGTGGTCCACGCCCTGGCCAGGCATGGCGGCGAGAGGATGAGCCAGAGCATCGTCACGAAGATTGCCATGATCGGCGCCGCCATTGGCCTCGGAAGCTCCGGCATGGGTCCCGCCACCAGCCAGGCGGCGATGGGAGCCTTGGGTCTTGGCGCGCAAGTCGGCGTCTTGCTGCCGTTCAGCCGCAAACATGAATCGGAAGCTGACTACATCGGGCTCTTGTTCGCGGCAGAGGCCGGGTATGATCCCCGCGAAGCCGTCCGGGTATGGGAGCGCATGGAGGCGGCGGGAGGAGAACAGCCGTCGGAGTTCATGTCCACCCACCCGAGCCACGGGACCCGCATCGAACAACTGACGGAATGGATGCCCGAGGCTCTTGCTCTCTATGAGTCGGCTCCGAAGGCGGCGGTTGCCGACTTGCCTCCGATCGGCCGGCGCTGACTTCGAGAGGGGCCTGATCTGCTGTTCATCCCGGCCATGATCACGTGGGCTCCACTGGGACGCTCGATCTTCTCGATGATGTAGGAGGAGATGCGGCGAGATCCGGACATGATCATTATTGTGATGGGTGTTTCCGGGTCCGGCAAGACGACGATTGGAACACAGCTCGCCAAATCCCTGCACTGGACCTTCGTCGACGCGGACGATTTTCACCTCGCGGCCAATGTCGACAAGATGCGACGGGGTATCCCGCTGACGGAAGAGGATCGCCGTCCATGGTTGGCCGCGCTACGTGCTCAGATCGGACAGTGGCTTGAACAGAACCGCTCCATTGTCCTGGCGTGCTCCGCCCTGAAGGGATGGTACCGGCGAGCATTGTTGATTGATCCGT
Source organism: Nitrospiraceae bacterium (assembly GCA_035250505.1). Lineage (GTDB taxonomy): Bacteria > Nitrospirota > Nitrospiria > Nitrospirales > Nitrospiraceae > DASSBQ01. The sequence continues at coordinate 25,806 of DATFFC010000154.1, forward strand.
CTCGCATGCGGCTGGTGTACTTGAAAGGCTCCTACAGCCTGATTGCAGAGCGGCTCGCCCGGCGCCAGGGACATTTTATGCGGCGGGAACTGCTGGCGAGCCAATATGGGGCGCTGGAAGAGCCGGCGGAAGCATTGATCGTCGATGCGGCGCTGCGTCCACCGGAGATTGTCCAAGAGATCAGAAAAGAGTTAAATCTCTAGCGATGTCAGATGATCCCGGGTGGTTCAACATGCCTCAAGAGAGGAGCGCTGCAATGACGTTCATGAAGGGGATTCGTGTAGGACAGGCCATCCTCGGTTGCATCCTTGGAATCCTTCTGAGTACAGGCACGGGCCGGACAGCCGACCAGCAAGGGCTCGCGAAGGCCGTCTTCGCGGGCGGCTGTTTCTGGTGCATGGAAGAGGTATTTGAGAACGTCGATGGAGTCGTCTTGGTCGTCTCGGGCTACATGGGCGGGACACTCGCGAATCCCAGCTACGAAGAGGTGTCGGCGGGAGGGACCGGCCATGCGGAATCGGTAGAGGTCCTTTATGACCCGGCAAAAGTCACCTATGCCAAACTCTTAGAGGCGTTCTGGCGGAATGTGGATCCCGTCACCCCGAATGCGCAGTTTTGCGACCATGGCTCCCAGTATCGGTCCGCTATTTTTTATCTCGATGACGAGCAGAAGAGGCAGGCGGAAGACAGCAAGGCGGCCCTTGAACAGGCCAAGCGGTTTCACGAGCCGATCGTGACGCAAATCGTGAAGGCCGGCCGGTTCTACCCGGCTGAAGAGTACCATCAGGATTTCTATAAAAGAAATCCCATCCGCTATAAATTCTACAAATACAGTTGCGGCCGGGCCCAGCGGCTTGAAGCGCTGTGGGGGCCGCCGGCAAAGGGATGATGACGCGAAAAGTGAGAAATTCTTTGCCCCGATCGAGATTTTGTTTCATGGTGAGTCGTGACACGTCCGTCGGTCTCTGCGGGAATCTCTATGCCGGATTATCAAACTGCCGCGTCTCCGGCTCTATGGCTGCGCGCCCTTGGAGCGGTGGGAATCCTGCTCGCCTGTCTCGTGGTTCCTTCTTCTCCACTGAACAGCGCCCTAGAGCCGACCGCTTCGTTGACGCTTGAACAGCGGATCAGCCGCTTCATCGCCGGCTATGCCGAACAGTATCGGCTCGATCCGGCTCTACTGCGCGCGGTCATCAAGGTGGAGTCCGATTTCAATCCCACGGCCGTGTCGTCGAAAGGCGCGAGAGGGCTCATGCAATTGATGCCGCCGACGGCGGCAGCGCTGAATGTGCTGGATCCATTTGACCCGAAGGAAAATATTCGAGCCGGGGCCGGTGAATTGCGCCGCCTGCTCGATCGATTCGGTGGGAATTTGAAGCTGGCCTTGGCTGCCTATCATGCCGGTGAGACGCGGGTCAGCCGGTCGGTCGGTATGCCGCCCTTTCGAGCGACGAGGCGGTACGTCGGGGACGTGCTTCGGTACTACCGCATGTTCATGGATGAGCAGGTGAAGGCCCCGTGACAGGCGCCACGGAGGCCGCGGATCTCGTTTAGGCCGCTTCAGAAGCAACCGGATCCTCCGGGCTCGTCAGGCGTTCGAGAAAGTCTTCAAGCCGCGCCAGTCTCGATTCATCGATGGACGCAATCTCCAGACCGAGCGTAGACCCGTCAACCCATCGGACCACTGCCTCGTCCACCGCCAACCATTCGTTTTCTGTCGGAAGATGAAGATACACCGTCACCTGCAGGCCGACCGGAAGATGATGCGATCCTGACCCTCGCCACCCGCCACGAGACAGATCCCATACGGTTCCTTTCCCGGTGACGCCGTCGGCAAAGTAACGCCACGTCAGACGCACCGGCACTCGTGAGTCAGTTCGCATCGTCAACGCTTTCGGCATGGCCGCCTCCATCATGTTGGGATTGTTCGGGCTAGTTCAAGGCTATCAGGCGCGGCTGTTTTCGCCTGCATCGGAGGGTGGCCTTCGAAAGCAGGGTGGGGCCCTCTGCCGGCCGAAGGAGTCGGTCCGCCGGATCAAGCCGATTTGAAGAAGAGCCGGTAGGCCACCGTTCCGGTGACAATCGTGCCGAGGCCCATCAAGGCTTCAGCGGGCCTGGTTACGACAATGGTCGCGACTAGTGACAGGGTCGACAGAATGAAGAGCACCGGTACGGCCGGATACAACGGAGTCCGATAAGGCCGCGGCAGTTCCGGGTAGCGGAACCGCAAAACGAAGACTGTTCCGACAGTGAGCGCCGTAAACAGCGCGAGTATTGCTCCTCCGAAGAGCACCAGTTGCTCAAAGGTGCCCGTGACAATCAACACGGAAGCCCACAGGCTTTGCAGAACGATGGCTCGGACAGGGGCGCCGGTCTCGCCGTCAAGTTCCGAGAAAAATCTCAGAAAGACGCCGTCCTTTGCCATGGCCCAGTAGACCCGCGGACCGGCCCAAATCATGGCGCTCAGTCCACCTGCAATGGAAAGGCAAAGCAGGAACGCGAGAATACGGGCGCTGCCCGGCCCCCAGAGAGCGGCTGCGGCCTTCTCGGCCACGGGCAACAGGGGCGGTTCCCCAAGGACCGTCACAGGCAAAGCATAGAAATACACGAGGTTGATCAAGAGATAGAGGACCGCTACGAAGACCGTGCCGCCGACCACGATCTTCGGCAGCATGCGAGGGGGGTCGGCCAGCTCGCCTGCAATGTAACCGGCGACGTTCCATCCAAGGAAGGTATAAAAGACAAACACCAGCGAGGCGGCCGCGACGCCGACGGAAGGCCCCGCGTGCTGCGATCGAATGAACAGATTGCCCCACGCGCCGTCTCCGAAGGCGAGGCCTCCCAGGATCAGCAATAGCAGCGCGGCGATTTTCGTCGTCGTCAAGAGTCGTTGGATCGCGCCTCCGGTCGACACGCCCCGCGCATGAACCGCTGTTAGGATCCAAACCAGCGTGAGAGCCGGGACAGCCGGCGGCACAAGGGCTTCTTCGAGCCACGGAACGAGGCGGAACGCATAGGCCGAAAAACTGACTGCGGACGCCGCAATGGCCGCGCCGAAGCCGACGACAAAGGACACCCACCCGCTGAGAAAGCCGACCAAGGGACCGTAGCCCCGCCGGAGATAGATGTAGTCGCCTCCGGCTTGCGGCAGCGAGGCGCCCAATTCGCTATAGGAAAAGGCTCCCGTCAGGGCGATAAAGGCTCCGGTGACCCAGAGCGCGAGGATGAAAAACGGATCGCCCACGTCCCGTGCCAGATAGCCGGTGACCGTGAAAATGCCGCCGCCGACGACGTTGCTGACGAGAAGGCAGGCGGCGGTAAACCCATTGACCCGCGCGCTTGCTCCGGCCGCAGGCGGATTCACGGCGTTGCGACTGCGAACACTTGGAAATGTTGCTTTTCGAGAAAATCGAAGTCGTCAACCAAGCGATAGCCGGCGCCGGCCATTTCTTCCTGTACCGTATCCTTCGCCGTGGTGTGACCAAGGAGCCACATCCATCCGCCTGGCTTGAAATCAATGATTGCGACGCGTCCGCCGGGGCGTAAGTGCCGCACCAACGCCTTCATGTAGGAAGGGCGGTTTGAGAGATGATGGTAGGTGTCGCACACGAAGATCAAGTCCACGCTGTTGTCGGGCAGCCCTGTGGATTCAGTAGACGCGAGGACCAATTCAACGTTGGGAGGCAGGCCGCCTCGTCTGGCGCCCTCTTCTCGGATGAATCGTAGGCTCTCTTGCTCGGTATCAATGGCATACACTCGTCCCGTGGGGCCGGTCGCCTCGGCGAGCGGAAAGGTGAAATATCCGCCGCCTGCGCCGAGATCCGCAATGAAGGTCCCCGGCTCGATCTTCAGGGCTTGCACCACCGCCTTCGGCTGCTGCCACTCGTCCCGAGCCGGGTCATTCATGCTGCGGTAGATGGCTTCCGTGCAGGCGCCTGCGGTCAGAGCGAGCGCGAGAAGGACGGCGAGACGGACTTGCGCGAAACGCGCCATAGTGGTAGTCCCTATTGGCTCGATCCAATGAATTTGAGGCGATTCTAGGCATGAAGCATGCGGCGGCACAAGAGGCGGCGGGGTAGGCCCGCATTATTCATGGCGGTTCGTCGCGAAAGCGTGGAGTCGCCAAGCGAGACGGGCAAGCACAGCCGCGAGGGACCGAGACGTACTTGAGAAACAGTACGTTGAGGAACTAAGCGGCGAGCACGCCCGCCATAGCAAGCGTTATTTGATCTACGGCGTTCGACCAACTGGCGGTGGGAGAGTTTTGTGGCCACCGACTTGAGATCGTCGCAGCGGCGAATCCGCGATTGCAGCAGAAGCGTTCATGGATAATGCGGGCTTAAGGAGGATGCCATGGCTGACAAGGTGAATCTCCGGATGGCCCGGTTGGCGCAGTCGGAGATCCGGGCGATGACACAGGCCTGCGAACTCGTGCGGGGTATTAACATGGCGCAAGGAGTCTGCGACACCGCAGTGCCCGCGGCCGTTTCATGCGGGGCGCAGCAGGCCATCGACCAGGGGCTGAATACCTACACCCGTTTCGACGGGTCGGCGGCATTGCGCAAGGCGATCGCCCGAAAGTTGGCCGAGTACAACGGCCTCGTCGCCGACCCTGAAACGGACATCACGGTCAGCGCCGGTGCGACCGGCTCGTTCCATTGCGCCTGCCTGGCATTTCTCAATCCCGGCGATGAAGTCATCGTCTTCGAGCCCTACTATGCGTATCACGTCACTGCAATCGTTTCTGTCGAAGCGGTCCCGCGGATCGTGCGGATGAAGGCGCCTGATTGGACCTGGTCACAGGCCGATCTTGAGGGAAACGTGACGGCTCGGACGAAAGCGATTGTCGTCAATAGTCCGGCGAACCCTTCCGGAAAAGTGTTCGATCGCAATGAATTGGAATCCATTGCGGACGTGGCTCGCCGGCATGATCTGATGGTCTTCACCGACGAGATCTACGAATATTTTCTGTTCGACGGCCGCCGTCACGTCAGCATGGCTACGCTTCCCGGCATGAGGGATCGCACCGTGACGATCGGGGGGTATTCAAAGACGTATAGCATTACCGGCTGGCGGATCGGCTACAGTGTCGCGGCGCCGCAATGGGCGCAGTTGATCGGGGCCATGAACGATCTGGTCTACGTCTGTGCCCCGGCCCCTCTCCAGTATGGAGTGGCCAAAGGGATTCAGGATTTACCTGCCTCGTTTTATGATGAGTTGGCCAGGGACTATCAACGGAAGCGGGATCAGTTCTGTTTGGCGTTGCAAAAGGCGGCATTGCCGCCTTCCGTGCCGCAAGGGGCGTACTACGTGTTGGCTGATGTCTCGCAGCTTCCGGGCGCAACGGGGAAGGAGCGGGCGATGCATCTTCTCGACAAGACCGGTATCGCGGGGGTGCCGGGAGAAGCGTTCTTTGCCGGGCCGGAGGGACACCAATTTATCCGGTTTTGTTTCGCCAAAACCGATACGGATCTCGCCGATGCCTGCCGGCGTCTTGAGCGATTACATCGATAAAATCTTGTCTTATTCTGGCTTTTCAGTCGATGGAGACGCGGCGCACCGTGTATTCGACCGGACGTGCCCGCCGGCTAGGATTATGACTAGTCTTGTCGTACGACCGCCGGCATGTTAGGAATTAACCATATGGCAAGGTCATTGCGACATCGCAGGATCGTACTTACTCATGACCAGGGAGTTTCAATGCAGCACCGTATCAGGCGAACTTTGTTGGAGCGAACCCATCGGTCGCTCGGTATGGCGTTAGTGACGGTCATGGTTGCCGCATGCAGCCACGGTCAAGTCGCAGCGCCGCCCACACAGCAGGTCTCACGAATCGCGGACCCTTCGGATGTCAGAAACCCACAGGTGTTGGCGGGTGAATGGGAGTATGAGGAAGGCGGCATCAGCGTCAGCCTCATATTGGATCATCAGGGGAATGGGGAGTATGCCTTTAAGGGAGGACGGTTCGAAACCGGCGGATTGTGGGACCATACCTGGACCGGCAAATGGTCACAGCAGGAAAACGATCGGGAAGGCGGCTTTGAAGTCACGCTCTCGCCGGATTATTCAGAAGGTGAAGGCAGGTGGTGGTACACGCGTATTGAGCAGGACACGATGCCGGACAAACCGGGAGGTCGGTTTAAGGTCATTCGCGTGAAAGACGGGCTTGATCCAGACAGTCGGCAGACTTCCTTGGGACGGTAGCCGCTATTGCGACTCGGTCGCACGACGCGGCGGATGAATCACGTCATAGAGGGCCGAATAATCATTATCCCCCAAACCTTGATCGATCGAACGAGATAAGAGCGGTACCAGTCCCGCAAGCCCGCCGGTCGATAACCGGTGCATTTCCGCTTCATCAAGAATGAGGCGAACATCCTTCAACATGTGCCGGGTGGAGAAATTGGGATTGGTGTAATCCCGTTCCAGCAGGCGCGGCAATTTCTTATCGTACGTCGGCGCATAGAGGGCGCTCTCGCGGAGGATCTTCATGAACAGCGAGACGTCGACATCCTCTTGACGCACCAAGCCGAGGCTCAACGAAAAGGCGGCGATTTCGGCGGCGATCAGTTGATTCAACGCCAGTTTGAGCGCCGCCGCCTTCCCCACCGGACCGATATAGGCCGGCGATGTTGCCAAGGAATGAAACAGGTCTCTCAGCCGCGTGAATTGTTCATCCGTTCCTCCGAAGAGAAGGAGCAGGGCTCCCGACCGAGCTTCCGTGACGCTGCCCAGCACCGGTGCTTCGCAATACTCGCCGCCCGCACGGACAATGGTCTCCCGGAGCGATCGACTTTCCTCAGGCGCGATGGTGCCCATTTGAATCACAATCCGGCCGACCAAATCCGGCGCATCCTTCCCGAAGAGGACGGACCGGATGGCAGGCGCATCCGCCAACAGCAGAAAGGTGGTATCGGACGACTCGACCGCTTCCTTACACGACCCGGCGACTCTCAGGCCGCGCTCTTTCAACGGCTCCGCCCGCGATCTGGTGCGGTTGTACACCGTTACCGACCGGCCGGTCTGATGCAGGCGCTCGGCCACCGCGCGTCCTAACAGCCCGGTTCCGATGAGCGTCACGTTCATGGTGTGCCTGCCTTGAGATCCGGACTCGCGGCCAAAGCCAAGAGGGCCGTCCGTAAGGTATCGGGAACGCCGCGACCCGTGGCAATGGTTCCGTGGAGCCGTGGGTCCGGTCGATTGAATCGAACCCTCTTCCCATGCGCGTCGGTGACGGTGCCGCCGCTTTCTTCAATCAATAACGTCCCCGCCGCCACGTCCCATTCGCTGCCGCCGTCCAACATGATCGTCGCGTCGGCCCGACCTGCGGCGACGGTTGCCAGGGCATAGGCGATCGATCCGACGGGCCGGCATCGCGCCTGGCGCGAGAGAGCGCTCAACCGGCCGTGGCGCAATTCCCATGGATTGACGAGCACCAGCGGCAGATCGTCGGCCCCAGACGGTTCCCCTGCGCCCCCGTCTTCTGCGAGGAGCCGAATACCTTCTCCACGTATGGCCGTGAACCATTCATCCGTTGATGGGTTCAGAATGGCTCCGACCACGGGGTCCCCATCTTCTACCAATGCCGCCGAGATGCAGAATTGAGGAATGTTCTTAATAAACGCGCGGGTTCCGTCGATCGGGTCCAGGATCCAGACCCGCTTCTTAGTCAATCGGTCCATCGCGTCCGGCCGTTCTTCGGACAGCCATCCATCGTCTGGAAAATGGCGGGCAATGACCTCATGGATCAGCCGATCGACAGCCAAATCCGCCGTGGTGACCGGAGAGTGATCCGATTTCGTCTGAACGGCGATCCCATCGCCGGCCAGGTCCAAGGCTTTTTGCCCGGCCGATCTCATAGCCTGAATGAGAATGTGTAATTCCCGTTCCATCGGTCCGCCGTCCCCGTTCCCGGGACCTGTGAGCCCCGGCCTGCTTGTACCTTACCAGGGGTGTGGTGGCCGGAACAAATGGAGACGGATTCCGCGCGAGAAAGGGTCTTGACCGCCCAGGTGATTCCAGGCTAAAGGAGCGCCACTATGAAATTGGTCCAGAAGCGATCGCGGAAAGCGGGTCTGCCTCCCGGGACGTTGGTCCACATCGGCGATAAGAAGCCGGAGACGGTAAAGATTACCGTGTTCGACTACGATGAGAATCATTTCCACGAACGGCAGGTGACCAAGGCTGAGGAAATCCGCATGGCACCGGCGCCCTGCGTGACCTGGGTCGATGTCGGGGGCGTTCACAAAATTGAGGTGCTCGAGACCTTCGGAAAAATGTTCGGCCTCCATTCTCTACTGTTGGAGGATATTGCCAATACCGATCAACGGCCGAAGTTGGACGACTACGGCACCTACGGCTATGTCGTGTTGAAGATGCTCTATGAGGGGGAACGGCACGGTGATGTCATCGTGGAGCAGGTCAGTTTGGTGTACGGGGACACCTTTTTGTTGTCCTTTCAAGAAAACGGGGGCGATGTCTTCCAGGCCGTGAAGGAGCGCTTGCGATCGGGTAAAGGGCGGCTGCGCCTTGCCGGCTCGGACTATTTGCTCTATGCCCTGATCGATTCGATCGTCGACCGATATTTCGTCGTGCTCGAAACGATCGGAGAGAGAATCGAAGCGCTGCAAGATCTCGTGGTCACCAGTCCGGAACCGGAGACCTTGCGCGAGATTCACGCGCTCAAGCGGCAACTCTTATTCCTGCGCCGCTCCGTCTGGCCCCTCCGGGACGTGATGAACAATCTCTCTCGGTCCGACGGGCACTTCCTCAAGGAATCGACCAAGGTGTTCTTTCGGGACGTGTACGATCACGTCGTCCAGATCGTCGATACGATCGAAAGCTTGCGGGAAATGGTCTCTTCAATGTTGGAGATCTATTTGTCGAGCGTGAGTTATCGGCTCAATGCCGTGATGAAGGTCCTGACCATCATTACAACCATTTTCATGCCGCTGAGTTTTATCGCGAGCATCTACGGCATGAATTTTGAGCACATGCCCGAATTGAAGTCGAACTGGGGCTATCCGGCCGTGCTGGCGCTCATGGGCCTGACCGGAACCGCCATGTTGATGTTCTTTAAACGAAAGAATTGGCTCTGATTCGTCGTG
>DATFFC010000155.1:0-12256 GCA_035250505.1 Nitrospiraceae bacterium
TTGGCGGATTTCATCCACCGGCGGAAGCCGGAGGTTCGCCAGCGGATCGTTGATCTGTCGCTCTATCCGGACGCTCAACGGACGCAGGTGGTGCGCGATGCCGCCACGGACTTCAACCCGGATCTGGTCTGCTTCTCCTGGCGGGACATTCAGATTTTTTCGCCGCACGAGGGAGACGCCTCGCTGGAGCATGCGTTCAATTTCTATTTCGCGAGCAATCCGATCAAGCGGGTGGCGGCTTCATTCTCGGGACTCAAGCAACTGTATCGCTATTACAGCCACATTAGGACCACGCTTTCCTATCCTTGGCTCATCAGCAAAGAGTTTCCCAAGGCACAGATCATGATCGGAGGCGGAGCGTTCACCGCCTTCGCGGATCAATTGATCGAAAAGCTGCCCGAAGGCACGATCGGGATCCTCGGCGAAGGGGAAGATGCCATCTTAAAAGTTATCGAGGGTCAGTCACTCGAAGGCGAGCGCTACATTGTCCGCGAGGGCAAGACGATCCGGAGGGGTGAACAACGGGCGCCGGCTCTGCTTGATGCCCTGACCGTGGACCTCCCTTATCTCACGTCGATTTTTCCGCAGTACGGCCAGTACATCGGCGAATCAATCGGTGTCCAGACGAAGCGGGGCTGCCCCTACGACTGTGCCTTTTGCCTCTATCCATATATAGAGGGGAAACGGGTGCGGTACAGGCCGCCCGAGATGGTCGTCCGCGATATCGCGCAGCACTACCATCAATGGGGCGCCAAGCGCTTCTGGTTTACCGATGCCCAGTTCATTACCGGGAAAGAGGCCTACCCCCAATGTATCGAGATTCTTGAGCGAATCCTCAGTGAGAAGCTGGCCATCGAATGGTCGGGCTACATCCGCACGTCACTGATTACACCGGAGTTGGCCAAGTTAATGGTGCGTTCGGGCGTGGGAGATTTGGAGGTGGCGATCACCTCCGGTTCCCAGGAAGTGCTGAACAATCTCCACATGGGATTCAAGTTGGAGCGCCTCTACGACGGCTGCCGGTATCTGGCGGAAGCAGGGTTTAAAGGAAAAGTCATCCTCAATTATTCACTGAATAGCCCGAAGGAGACGGAAGACAGCCTGCTTCAGAGCGTCGAGTCATATAAAAAGGTCGCCTCGATCCTGGGCGAGCAGCGGGTGTTTCCCTTGATGTTCTTCCTGGGCATTCAGCCGAATACCGACCTCGAGCACCGGCTGTTGGAGGAAGGCTATCTATCGGCGGGATACAACCCCTTGATGTTGACCCCTACCAGCATCAGGAAGCTGCTCTATAACCCGGCGCCGCTGAACAAGATCATCGCCAAGGCCTGCCTGGCAGCCTGGGACCGAAAGCATGGGAGCCGGGACCCGCGCCGCTGGACCGGTTCGCTCTCGCAATCCGGGTCATCTGGGGACGAGGCCTCGACATCAACCGCCTATGCGGACGGCAATCTCATCAAGGGTATCCAGAACAATTCCGGCCGGGAGGCCTTGCTCACGTTGGAGGAGATTCTGACGTCTCGCCGTTCTGCCGCGCCGGCTGCGTCCGCCTCGCACAAGCCGGCCGTGACGACACACCGTTAGCCGCCGTCCCGCGCCACGGTTTCACACGAGTAAGATTTCCCGATTTCATGATCTGGTGAAGTGAAGATTAACGTCACAAAGCCATTAACTTCGCCGAATTCGCCTCCATGAATCCGCCCGCTCCCTCCCCCTTCCTGGTCCAGGCGGCAACGGCAAAGCGTTTGCTAGGTACGAGCCAGGGGACCATCGGAGATGTCGGGTATAGAGGGACGACTGAGCGCCCAAGGATTGCTTGCATTCCAAAGAAACGCGATGCTATCATGCCCCTTCATTTCAGGGACGAGTCTCGTTAACCAATTGAAATTCTGAAACTTCTTTGACTCGATCTCGTATGGAGCGTTCCTCCAGGAGGCACCTCGATGTATAAGACTATCTACATCCCGGTCGATAATTCTGACCACTCCAATACGGCCGTGGACGTGGGAATCCAGCTCGCGAAAACGTATGGCTCGAAGATTGTCGGCAGCCACGTCTACGCGGCCAAAATGCACGACAAACGTTTCAAGCAGATGGAGGCCGGACTGCCCGAGGAGTACCACGACGAGAAGGAACTGGACCGCCAGCGGCAGATCCACGACTCGCTTATCACCCGCGGCCTGCAGATCATCACCGACTCTTACCTCGACTATGTCGACAAGATGTGCACGGAGAACAACTTGCCGATCGAACGGCGGTCGCTTGAAGGCCGGAACTGGAAGGTGTTGGTCGAGGATATCAATGCCAATGCCTATGACTTGGTCATCATGGGGTCCCTCGGCGTGGGCGCCGTCAAGGACAGCGTGATCGGCAGCAATACCGAACGGGTCGTCCGCCGGGTGCGCAATTCCGACATGCTCATCATCAAGCAGACCCAACCCATGACCAACGGCAAGATCGTCGTCGCCGTCGACGGCAGTCCCTATTCCTTCGGCGGCCTCATGACCGGCCTGGCATTGGGCAAGGCATTCAATCGTCCGGTGGAAGCCATTGCCGCCTTCGATCCCTATTTCCATTATGCCGCCTTCCACAGCATCTCGGGCGTTCTCAACGAAGAAGCCGGTAAGGTGTTCCGTTTCAAGGAACAGGAAAAGTTGCACGAGGAGATCATCGACAGCGGCCTCGCCAAGATTTACCAATCGCACCTCGATATCTCCCGCGAAATCGCTCAAGCCGAGAACACGGACGTCAAGACCACGCTGCTGGACGGAAAAGCCTTCGAAAAGATTATCCAGTATGTGCGGAAGGAGACGCCCTGGCTTTTGGTTGTCGGCCGTATCGGTGTCCACAGCGACGAGGATATGGATATCGGCAGCAATACGGAAAACCTCCTCCGCGCCGCTCCATGTAATGTTCTCATTTCCAACCGCAAGTATGTGCCCCCGATCGACACCCAGGCTGAATACACTATCGCCTGGACGGAAGAGGCTCTACGACGCATGGAAAAGATCCCCATCTTTGCTCGTGGAGTCGCCAAGACCGCCATTCACCGGTATGCCATTGAAAAGGGCCACACGATTATCAGCAACACGGTCGTGGACGCAGCGGTCGGACACATTCTTCCCAAGGGCGCCATGGAAGCAATGAAGGCTTTGGGCGGGAATCTGGAAGCCGCCGGCATCGACCGGGACAAGATGCAGGCGGACGACGCCGTTGCGCAGGATCTTATGGGCTCGACCTTGAGCGGCATGATGACGCAGGTCGTGGAAGAGAAGCCGGCCATGAGCGGCGCGACTCAAGCCTATCTGGATCGGATGAGTCAGAATTATTTCGTCTGCGACGGCTGCGGCTATATCGGCAAGGGCGACACGCCGGTCAAATGCCCCGTGTGCAATGCGGAAGGCAACCGCTTCAAACAGGTCGACAAGAGCATCTTCGATGCGGCGGCCAAAGCCGAGGGGACGTTGGAAACCGACGTCGCTTACGACGACGTGCCGATGCAATGGACGAAGGACGCCAAAGAGGCTATCCGCGCCGTGCCGGCCGGATTCCAGCGCCGCCGCGCGAAAGCCAAAATCGAAAAGAGTGCGAGAAAGCTCGGCATGACGACGATTACCCTGGAATATGCCGGGCCGATGATTCAGGAAGCGGCATCCGAAGACTACACGCCGATCTTTGCCAACAAGGGCACGGGCACCGCCCCGACAGCCGACACGATGGCTGTCGAAACGGAGACCGGCTCTAATGGCCATAGTGAAGATCAGGCCAATGAACCGGAGCCCTCGGCTTCCCCCTATAGTTGGACTCCGGACGCGCAAGCCAGGCTGGAGCGGGCGCCGGAGGGATTCATGCGGGACTGCACGCGGGCCCTCATCCAGAAGCATGCCGACAAGATCGGCACGACGATCATTACGCTGGAAGTGGCGGCGGAAGGAATTGAACAAGCCAAAGGCTACATGGCTGAAGCGATGAAGACGGGCAATCTCAAAGACATGATCGCCAACCTGACGGGCAAAGGAAGTGCTTAAAAACTATCGCGATGGGTAAATCTCTTCCGATCATTAATCTGCCTTCGCTCGGAGACAAACTCGGGGCGCTGCAGAGCCAATTCACCCAATTCTTCTCTCCGTCGGACCGGCCGCAGGGACCAATGGACGGGCGGACGGTGGATGATTTCAAGCCGTACCTGGTCGCGCTGAACCTCACCAAGCGATGTAATTTGAAGTGCGATCATTGCTATCTGGATGCGACCACCAAAGCAGGCGGCGGATCCGATGAGCTCTCCACCCAGGAGTGCCTCCGGCTGATCGATCAGATTGCGGAGGTCAATAAGGGATGCTTGCTGGTCATCACCGGCGGGGAGCCTCTCGTCAGGCCGGACATTCTCGATATCGCGCGGCATGCGGTCAAGCTCGGCTTCATGGTCGTGTTCGGCACGAACGGCATGCTGATCAATGACCGGATGGCGCAAACGCTCGTCGAGATCGGCGTGATGGGGGTCGGGATCAGCATCGACTCATTGAATGCGGACAAGCATGACCGGTTTCGCGGCCTGCCCGGCGCATGGGCCGGTGCCTTGGCCGGGATCGAGGCCTGCAAACGCAACGGGCTGCAATTCCAGGTGCATTTCAGCGCGCAGCCGATGAACTACCAGGAGTTGCCCGCGGTCGTCGATTGGGCGCACAACCTAGGCGCGCGGGTGCTGAACGTCTTCTTCATGGTCTGCACCGGACGCGGGGAAGAGCTCACCGATATTACGCCGCAACAATATGAGGAAGTGCTGGGCTTCCTGATCGACTGCCAAGACAAGTATAAGGACATGCTGGTGCGCGCGCGGTGTGCGCCGCACTTCAAGCGGCTGGCGTACGAACGTGATCCCAACAGCCCCATTACCAAAGCGACCGGCTATATGGGCGGCGGATGCCTCGCGGGGACGAATTACGCGAGGGTCACTCCCAACGGCGAGGTGACGCCTTGTCCCTATATGCCGCTCTCCGCCGGCAATGTGCGGGAGACAAGCTTTGTCGATCTCTGGGAACGGTCCGCTATTTTTGATTCATTCCGCTATCCGCAGCTCAAAGGAAAATGCGGCGACTGCGAGTACAGCGACATCTGCGGCGGCTGCCGGGCCAGACCCTATGTCGATCATGGCGATTGGCTGGATGAGGACCAATGGTGTCTCTATACTCCCAAGGGCGGTCAAAAGGTCCAGGTGGCCTTCAACACACCGGAAGAGACGGACATCGCCTGGGATGACGCCGCGCAGCTCCGGCTCAGCCGCATTCCCTATTTCCTGCGCGCCATGGTCAAGAAGGGCGTCGAACGCCACGCGAGGGAACAGGGCATCTCCTTGATTACGGTCGCGTTGATGGAAGAGCTTCGCAAGAAGCGCTTCGGCAACGACGCCCCGGTCTTCAAATTCGACGTAAGGCGCGAAGGGTGAAACATCAGGCGACAACAGCCGCCGGTTTTGCCTTGCGCCTTCTCATTTCACGCCTGACCTCTCACGCCTAACGACCATCATCATGGAAGGTCTCGAAAGCGTCTTCTTTGACCTGAATCAGCTGATTCCAATCGTGAATCACTGGCTCCACCTCATGTCCGCCGTGATCTGGATCGGCGGGTTGGCGTTCTTGGTCATGGCGGTGGCCCCGGGTTTAAAGGAAGGAAGCGTACCTAAAGAATACGTTCGTCCCATCACGGATGCCTTCTACAAATACTATAAGCGGGTCGCCGGGGCGCTGCTCATCGTGCTGCTGTTCACGGGCGGTATCAATGTCCACTATGTGAATCAGGTCTTTACCTCCCAGACCGGACAGGGCCTCCAGCACCACGGCAAATACCTCTGGATCTTCTGTATTAAGCTGATTCTCGTCCTCTGCCTGTTGACGCTGTTCCTCTACACCGTCATCTTTAAATCAGACCCGGAAGAAGAGCACGAAGAAGAATCCTATGAAGCCATCCCCTTCCAACGAGCGGCCCTCTGGATGGGATTCTTCATTATTCTCTGCGCCGCCGCCATGAAACACCTGCACCAGTAGTCTCGATGTGTCCGGCGACCGAGCCGGTTCAGCAGTCTCTCACCCTCTTACGACCTGCGCCTTCATCGATCGAGAGTATCCCTTTCGATACCATTGCTCTGCCAAAAGGATACGTCTCATCCATCCCATTACCAAGCAAGATTGTGGTAAGCGATGCTTGACGCACATTCATTTGATAATCCAACGGTTCTCCATAACAGCCTTGCACAGGGCCATTCGGATCCGGCCGGTATACGAGTTGCTTCGATCCGATGGCTACGGAGCACTGTACCCTCCAGCAGCGCTCCATCCATGGCTGGAAACATCGTGCGTTTTTCGCAACCGCTCTTGCGGGGCGAGCGCTGTTGTGAGAATAGTGCCTCGGCGATCCAGATAGATGGAGGTTCTAGATGGCGACGAGAACCTTACTCGCACTGGGGGGAGTGGCATTCCTGTTGGCGGTTTCCGATCCGCTTCCGGCGATTGAACAGCGAACGATCACCTCACCACCTGCATCCAATCACAATACAGTCTGGCTCAGACAAACCCCATGGACGGATGAAGAGCACGCACGGTACTACCATTTGACCAGCGGTACTCAACTCATTCCTTACAACTGGTTTCTCGCTCTCCAACAGGCTGATACGGCAGAACTATTCAAAGCGGGCGACAGCATCAGCCGCCTCCGTTTGGTGCCGGACAAGGCAGACCCTACCCACAATCGAGACCGATTGCCAGTGGGCTTTACGCGGACGGTGTACTCATCGGACCCGCGAGGGATTAAGGAGTATCTCGGGATCACGTGTGCGTTCTGTCATACAGGTGAACTGCATGCCTCCAGCAACGATCGCGGCCGTCTTACGATGTACATTGAGGGTGGCGCATCCATGCAGGACAATGCGGAATTCTTGGACGCATTGGGTGCCGCTCTCCGGCGCACCGCTGCCGACGATGTAAAATTCTCGGCCTTCGCCTCCGCCGTTCTCGAGCAGAAGAATGATCCCGACGCGAAGGCGCTGTTGAGAGCACAGGTGGCCAAGGCCGGCGCCGACATGGTGGGAAAAGCGCAATCCGTTCGGCACTGGGGGTCTGGCCGGTTCGATGCCTTGAACCGAGGAAGCAACTGGGTATTCATGCCGCTTGACCCCGCCAAGAATGCGGGTCCGCTCGATGCCCCCGTCAGCATTCCTCCACTCTGGAACGTCCATCTCTACGATTGGGTGCAATGGAATGGATCATTTCAGAATCCGTTGACCCGCAATATCGCGCAGGTCATTGGAATCGGCGCCGGCCTGTTCCAAAACGCGGACCCCCGCAAGCTTCACCTTACGGAGCGTCCGCCGGATCCCTTCGTATCATCGCTGGATGTGGAGCGGCTGCAACAACTGGAAGACTTGGTTGCAGCTATTAAGCCGCCTCACTGGCCGGACGTGGTGTTCGGCAATATCGATGAACAACTCGCGAGGAAAGGAAAACAACTCTACCGTGACAACTGTAAGCATTGTCATGTCCCGACTCCGCTCGAACAGCCCACACCGTTCGGGCAACGGTTCAAAATGAAGATGATTCCTGCCGATGAGGTAGGAACCGACCGGACGTATCTCAACTTCGCATCTCGTGTGGTGTATACCGGTGTGCTTGAAAAGGATTTTGGGTCGCCGTCATTACCCGCGGGTAAAGCAATTGAGTGGTTGACGACCACCTTAGCGAAACGATCGCAACGGGATGCGACGCCGAACGAATTGGAGATGCGGAATGCCTTCATGGCCCGTCCGCACGCAGGTGTCTGGGCGACTCCTCCGTTCCTCCATAACGGGTCCATACCCACTCTGTACGAAGTGCTGAGTCCGGTGGAAGAGCGAACGCCATGTTTTTACTTGGGAGACCTCGAGTTTGATCCGGTCAATGTCGGGTATGTGGTGCGACCTTGTCGCAATGGAGAAGGTACCGGCTGGTTTCGGTTTGATACCACCTTACCGGGGAATTCTCATGCCGGTCACGAGTTCCGGAAAGACGATCACGCCGGGCATACGTTTACGCAGGAAGAATGCAAATCTTTTGAAAACGGCGGGAAAAATGGAATACTGGGATGCGAGCTCAGTCGATCGCAACGGTTGGCAATCATTGAGTATTTGAAGACCTGTGACCTCGATGACGTGGCGTGGGATCAGCAAGAAGCTCCCAGGATATGCGAGGCGCGTAGAACCTTCTTGCCGGAATAATCGGCGCCATGCCGCCCTGTGCGATGACGTCGTTGCTCGTTCTCCCGAGGCCTCGCTCATGACCGAGCTTCTCTCCAAAGAGCGATCCATCCTGGAACGGCCTTTCATGGAGTCCCTTCCGTTCGGAGTGGATCGGGAAGGCGAGAAAATCTCCGATATCAGCGGCGTGATCGTGCAGTCGAATATCGACTATCTGCACGACTTCATCTCGTTGAACTCGGGCCCCGAGGCCGCCGACCGCGCCGTCCGTCAATTGTGCCGCCTGTTGAACGAGCGGATTCACGATCCCGCCTACCATGTCACACCTGAATTCCTGCGCAACGCCTGGAACAGCTATTCGTATGAGTTCGGCTGCTATCTGCGCGAGTTCTGCGAAGTCTTATCCGGCACTCCTGAATTCCATGCCAACGCCGCACGTGGCAGAAAGATTCCGCAGATCATTCAGATCCTCCTCCGGCCGTTTTCGACCCAACAGACTTATCGGATGTGGGCCTACGTCGGACAAAAATATACGAAAGGGGTGCTGGAATTCGGCGTCGGGAAGGTGACGAATCGATCCGCGATCCTGCGAATGCGGTTCACCGAGAAGGCCTTGCGCCAGTTCGGGCCTTACCGCAAACGCTGCGTCGACGTCATCTGCCGGTCGTGCAAGGCCGGAATCGCAGAGGCCCAGCATCAAATTCACGGCCTGCCGCCGGCGCACGTCAGAGACTTGTCCTGCATCGCGGACGGTGATGAATGGTGTGAATGGGAGTTCGCATGGACCCCCAAAACGCGGGTCGGCGTGCTGTGGCTCTGGCCTCTCTGGGCACTGCTCTCCGGAGGGACATTCGCGTATTTGCGTCTGTTCTATCCCGAGATGGCCCTGCCGGAGGCGCTCGGATTGGCCGTGGTCCCCGTGGCGCTCCTCTGCCTCGGCATGACGGGGCTCGTGCGAAAGCAGACACGAGCATTGCAATCGCTCGTCCGGGAGCAAGAACAGGTTGTGGAAACCAGACATGAAGAATTACGCGCCGCCTATTTGGAGCAGCAAGGCACAGCGGTGGCCCTGCGTCAGAAGATCCAACAGCTCACCACCCTGCATCGCGCCGGCCTCTTGTTCAGCTCGACGTTCGACCGGGACGCCCTGCTCAACAGCGTCCTGGAAACCATCGTACAGGATCTCCATTATGATCGCGCCATGATCGGTCTTTATGACCGCATCCGCCGCGTGTCCAGCGGCTTCCGGATCCGTGGGGTGTCGAACGAAATCGTCGCATTCGCAGAAGCGCGCGAGCTTTCCATTACGGACCCCGCCACCGTGGAGGGCAAGATCCTCCTCAAGGGAGAATCGATCCTTACGAACGATATCCGTGAGATTTGGGACCGGTTGCATCCCTTGAATCAGCGGTTGCTGACGATGACCGGGACGAAATCGCTGATCGCGGTGCCGTTGAAGGTCAAGGACGTGATTCTCGGCTCGCTGACCGTGGAGCGCACGACGGAACACACCTTGACGAATGAAGACCTTGAACTGATCGTCACGCTCGCAAGTCAGGTCGCCATTGCGCTCGACAACACGCAAGCCTACAGCGAGATCGAAGCTCTAAATCTCGGCCTGGAAGCACGCGTCCATGAGCGCACGGCCGAACTGGAAACGGCCAATGCCAAACTCAAACAGATGGATCGCCTCAAATCACAGTTCTTGGCGCATGTCTCTCACGAACTGCGCACGCCTTTGACCAGTATCGTCGGATTCGCCGACAACATGCTGGAAGGCCTTGTCGGCTCCTTGAATCTCAAGCAAGAACAGTATCTCTCCCGGATCAAAGCGAACGGCACTCGGCTGGCCCGGATGATTACGGACTTGCTCGACCTCTCCCGGGTGGAGGCCGGGAAAATGGCCGTGTCCTTCGATCAGGTGGCGCTTCCCCTTCTCGTGTCGGAGGTCATTGAGCAGATTCGCCCGTTGGCCAATGCCAAGGACATCAAACTGGAGTGCCATGTGACCGACCCGTTGATTGCGGTGCGCGGGGACTCTGATCGGCTCAGCCAGATCGTCACGAACCTATTGGATAACGCGATCAAGTACACCGATGAGCGAGGCACCGTGACCGTCAGTGTCGCGGCAGCCGCCGGCGATGTCGCCGCGGTCTCCGTAGTCGATACAGGGCAGGGCATTCCACAAGACGCGTTGCCCAAACTCTTTGACCCGTTCTTTCGCGTCAATCAAGAGGAACGGACTCACGCCAAGGGGTTGGGCCTGGGGCTTGCGATCGTCAAGGAGCTGGTCGATCTTCACGGCGGGACCATTACGGTGGAAAGCGAATTGGGGAAAGGGACGACCGTGCGTGTCATGCTTCCCCTGGCCCCACATGCCTTCCGAGGTGACGACCGAGGCGCCGCCGCTCGTCTGCGTCTCCTTGTCGTCGATGATGATCCGGATATTCGCCATCTGTTGAAAGACCGACTTGAGTCGGAAGGCTACAGCGTCCAAACCGCCGGCGACGGGCGGCAGACCATCGCCTTGCTTGGGGAGGGCTCGATCGACGGCGTGATTCTCGATATCGGAATTCCGGAAATCGACGGCCTCGAAGTGTTGAGCCTGTTGCAGCGGCAGAATCGAGCACTTCCGGTCATCATCATGACTGCGGTCGAGTCGCTGGATCGGGCGCTGATGGCCATGGAAGCAGGCGCCCAAGCCTATCTTTTGAAGCCCTTTGACATCGGTCAACTCAAACTGGTCGTGGATCGATGGTTTAAGCCGGCCGGCGGCGGAGAGCTCGATACCGAACGTCATGCGTCGGGACGATAATCGGCCGGCGATTACGGCGCTCATCTTGGGGGTAAGCCTCGTCCTTGCCGGCACTGACCGGGCCGCGGCTCAGAGTCCCCGCCTCCAAGGACAAAGCGCATCCGCTATCGGGATGGGAAACGCCTTCGCGGCTCAGGCGGATGATCCCTCCGCCTTGCACTACAATCCGGCCGGGATGACGCAATTATCCGGCGTGCAAAACCTCTTCGGCACGTCGCTGATCGGCGGCACGACCGAGTATATGGGTCCGACCGGACAGCAGGTCACCGGCGACCGGAACGGAAGCGTCGCCTGGCCGCCGCCGGGTCATATCTACATTACGGCCAATCTGAAAGATCTCGGCATCGCTGCGCTCGGCGATCTGACCGCCGGCATCGGACTCAACAATCCGTTCGGCTCTCTGACCCGCTGGCCCAACAACGGGCCTTTTCGGACAGCCGTGACGTTTAATACGTTGCCGCTGCTCGATATCAAGCCGACGCTTGCCTACAAGCTCAATGAACAGTTCTCGTTCGGCCTCGGAGCCGACATTTACACCTTTTCAGGACTGTTCGGGGAAGGGCAGGTAGAGCAGCGCTCGATCTGGCCCGGCGGGTTCGGTATCCCCGCGGGCTCGGCGATCGAATTGAACGGAACCGACACGACGGCCGGTTTCAATGTCAGCCTTTTGTATACGCCGTATCGAAATGCCGATGGAAAGCCGTTGGTCAATATTGGGCTCGTCTACAGGAGCCAGGCGACATTGCATTTGAACGGCGAATTTCGTGCGAACGGCGCCTTGGTCTCCGATGCCGCCGCGACATTGGTTCTGCCGCAAGTCTATTCCGCCGCTGTGGCCGTGTGGCCGGTCAGATCTTCCGATCATGAATGGAAATTGGAGTTGGATGTGGACTACGTCGGCTGGAAATCCAATCGCAATCTGGACATCCATCTTTCGAACGGAGCCGTCATCCCCTTCCCGCAAAATTGGCAAAACGCCTACACCGTGATGGTCGGGACGGAATATAAATGGCTCCGTGTGGCAGCCATGCCCGATTGGGAAATCGCCCTACGCGCCGGCTACTTAACCCAGCAGACACAGGTCCCCGACCGCACCTTCAATCCGGGGATACCTTCCGCCGCGAGCCATGTGCCGTCGGTCGGGATAGGCGTCGCATGCAACGAGAACGGCTCCTTGTGGGGAATCAAATGCGGAAGGCTGGGTATCGGTTCCCTCAAAC
>DATFFC010000156.1:0-18535 GCA_035250505.1 Nitrospiraceae bacterium
GATAGCTCTTCCCTGTAGTCGCGCCAATACGCGCGAAGACTATATCCCCGGACATTAAGCGATATTTTTCAAGCAACTCAGGCGGGCACTTGCAAAACGGCACGGTGAGCCAGGTAACACCTGAATCGGTAATGTCAGTGATTCTTAAGAAGCGTACGTTGCCAGACTCACTGGAGGAGGCAGTATAGCCATATTGTGGTGGCTCACAAACCCGTTCTAAAGTCTCCTTCCGCCACCTAATGGCAGTGGTGTCGACTTGGACTGGGTTGCTCATCTTATTCCCAGACGTCCCAAGATGTCTTTGAGCCTTGCATCAGTGGTTTTCGTCTCAACTTCTACACCTTCCAACTCTTCCACAATCTCTGCAATCGTCCGGTATTCTTCGCCCTCGCCCGTGTGGATGTAGCGGCTTGGCGAGATATTGAAGTCGTTTTTGGCGATCTCGTCTTTGCCGACGATCCGGCTGAATTTGTCCTGCTCTTTCCAATTCAGAAACGTTTCGACGATGCGGCGGATGCTGTCGTCGGGGAGATAGTTCTTGGGATCGCCCTTGCTGAAGTCACGGGTTGCGTTGATGAGGAACAGCTTTCCCTTGCGATCTCTCGGCTTGGCTTTATTCAGAAACAGAATGATGCCCGGCGCGGTGGTGTTGTAGAACAGATTCTCGGGTAGGTAGATCAGGCCTTCGATCAGATCATGCTCGACGAACCAGCGGCGCACGTCCTTTTCCTTGTTGGCATTGGCATTGCCCGATCCTCGCGAGGCAGCGCCGGTGTCGAGCACGATGGCAGCACGCCCGTTCTCGTTCAGACTGGCCAAGACAATCTGGACCCAGCCCCAATCGGCCTTTCGGCCGGGAAAGCCTGCGCCCTTCGGAAAGCGATCCAGTTCATCGGCGTCATAGTCCTTCTCCGTCCACCAGTCCTGATTCCACATGGGATTGGTCACGACCCGGTCGAAGATCCGGAGGCGATTGCTCCTGCGGAATTTGGGATTCTTGAAGGTGTCCCCGATTTCGATCTCGCCTTCCATGTCGTGGATAATCATGTTCATGTTCGCCATGGCCCAGGTCTCGGCGATGTATTCCTGGCCGTACAGCTTGAGGGGGGCGTAGTTTTTCTTCGAGCGCAGGCTCATTTTCTCATCGAGTGCCAGCTCGCATTTGATGAGCAGACCTGCCGACCCACAGCAGGGATCATAGACCTCCATGCCAGGCTCGGGGTCCATGATCCGCGCCATCACCATACCGACTTCAGCCGGCGTATAAAACTCACCCGCGCTGGAGACGCTTCCTTCGGCGAACTTTCTGATGAGATATTCATAACTGCGGCCGATGATGTCGGGCTCCACGTCGCCCAGGCCCAGGCGCTTTTCGCTGATCCGTTCGATGAGGTTGCTGAGCCGGTCGTCCGCTAGATCGCGCACGCCATGAGTGGTGGCGTTGAAGTCCACCCGGTCGATGATGCCTTTCAGCAGCGGGTTCTCGTCGGCGATGGCCCGAAGGTGACTCGTGAGTTGCTCGCCGATCTTGTCGGCAAGTTTGCGGATGACCGACCAGACCGGTTCCTCCGGATTGTCGGGTCTGAGGGGAAGATAGAAACGAACAATCGGTGTTTGGCCGCTGGCATTGGCTTTCTTCCAGTCAGCCTGAGTGAGCTTGAAGGCTTTGGTGCGCGAGCCGACTTCTTTGGCAATCCGGTTCAGCTCATCATCGAAGACATCACAGAGGCGTTTGGTAAAGATGAGCGGGAGGATGTAGTCCTTGTATTTCGGCGCGTCCTTGGCCCCTCGAATCGAACAGGCGGCATCCCAAATCCATGATTCGAGCGATTTGCCATTCGCTTCCTTGGCCATGTCGCTGCTTACCTAGTCACGAAGAAGCCCAGGATCAACTACATAGGGAAGAAGATAGAAAACTGGCGAAGTGTATCGAATATTTCAGGCCAAAGCTATGGTCAGCCACCGGCCAGGTCGCGGATAACGGCCGTCACCGCCAGCGTCACATGACCGAGAAAGGTGAGATTCAGCGTGTCGATCGTATCGCTCGGCCGGTGGTAGTGCGGGTTTCGGAAGTCTGCCGTGTGGGTGAGGGTATCGCGCCGGCCGGTTCCTGTCGCTCCCTGAGGGGAGCCCGAGGGCTTGGTGAATCAGTGGTGGCTTCTCTTTAGGGCGTCGAGTTCCCGAAGCAGTCCTTCCGCAGACCTCACATCGTCCTGGGTGACCGCCGTCTGCCCAAAGCGCACGCGATAGTAGAGTTCGGTGAGTCGGCTGACGGAAGGAGAGGCTTCGGCCCACCGTTGCTCGACGTGCCGAGCGAATTCCAGCGGAGTATGGCCGGCCGGCTTATCGAACCCGCGAGCCGCTACGAGGCGCAACATCCGGTCGTACCATTGCGCCGCGATCAGATCGCCACCTGGCCGCGTCGGTGCGGATCGGCGGGCGGAAATCTGTTTCACCAAGAGGAGGGCCAGGCACAAGCAACTCCCGATCACGAGAATCATAAGAAGTGTTTGACTTCGATCCGTCCCGGCTTGGCGCCATTCCTTCCTGGCGGCCTCCACGAATTTCGAGATCGGGTTCAACCAGGCGGTCATCGCCCCGGCCGTCTTGTTCCATAAGGCATCGCCGCCGTTCCGGACACCCTGCAGCATCGAAAACTGGTCGTCGGCACCGTACTGAATGACCAGCTGATCCCAGCGAAGGCGTAACGAATCTATGGCGCCGTGCAATGAGCGTCGCCAGAGCGGCGCAATACCGGCCGGCTCCGGGGGCGTCGGATCGAAGGTGACCCACCCCGATTTCGGGAAATAGACTTCAACCCAGGCGTGAGCGTCGCGTTGGCGGAC
Organism: Nitrospiraceae bacterium; assembly: GCA_035250505.1. Classification (GTDB taxonomy): domain Bacteria; phylum Nitrospirota; class Nitrospiria; order Nitrospirales; family Nitrospiraceae; genus DASSBQ01. The sequence continues at coordinate 2,847 of DATFFC010000156.1, forward strand.
CGTATAGTAATTGCCGAAATTGTTCCATTCGGTAGCCAGAAATCCGGTTACGAGACGTGCAGGAATTCCGATCGATCGCAACATCGCGACCATGGCGGTGGCATAGTGCTCGCAGTAGCCGGTTTTTCGCGTGAATAGAAAATCTTCGAGCGGGCGCGCTGAGCGGCCGGTGTCTATTTCGAGACTATAGCGATAGTGCTCCAAGAGATGCTGCTTGATGAGGAGCACGGCTTCATAGGGTGTGCGACCCGTTTGAGTCACCGTGCGCGACAATTCCGTGATCTGCCGGCTGAGAGCCGGCAATTGTAAATACTGCCGCCGGATAAATTCGGGATAGGCCGGTGCAGCGGCGGATGCGTCGGCCGGTTGGATATGGCTCTCCTGGGATCGGACGCTGTACTGCAGACGACCGGATGAGACGTAGGGCAGGTAGAGCACTCCCAGTGAATCGGCCTGCACGCCGACAAAATCCCCGGCGAGGGAGATCGGTTGAGGCGCGCCGAAGAGTACGGACGTGTCCAGCGCTTCCAACAGGATGTCCTGTCGTAGCCCCGATGCCGCCTGCCCGCCGGATGAAGCGTCGTTTGCACGGAGGCTGAACAGCCCTTGTGGCCGCTCGACGAGATTGCGGCGGCCGACGAAGCTGTTCGCCCAGGATTTTCCGTTGTAACGGTCGTACGCCATCCCGCGCAGATACAGACGCTCGAAGTCTCCGGCCTTGCCGTCCGGCAGCTCAACCCGCATGACGATGCTCGGGTCTTGCTTGACCGGACCCATCACACCGAGATCCACCTTTTCACTGAAACCGGACGTGCGAAGACTGTCTCCTTGTCCCTTCTGGAGGAACGCGATGCCCATACGGGGGAGGAGAAAGAAGATTGAAACGGCGAGGCACAAGGCAGCCGCCGCGAGGGCGTTGGTGGACCAAAAGAAGCGTGCCGTAACCCGCTCGATTCCCTGTACCTGCGCGGAGCAGGGACTCTCCGTACTTTTCCAGGCGGCAGGTGCATCACTTTCCTTGGTGAGGTGATAGAGCAACAGCGTCCAGATTCCTGCAAACAGAAAAATTACCAGCAACGGGGCATACCACATGTGTACCGTCAGTGCCGCCGACGCGAGAATCGCCATGAGACTGACGGCATAGAGATGCAGAAAGTCGCGGCGTTGGTGGAGGTTCAATAGTTTGTTCACGATCAGCACGATGAGGAAATGGATGCCGGCCGGCAGCAACTCGTGCGAGATCCAGAGAAGGTCGATCCAGAACCCGATGAATCCGAGCACCAACAGGATATTCCAGGCGACCGAGGAGAGCCGGAGCGCGAACAGCCAAGGAATCCTTGCAGGAGATGTGAGGGTCTGTGCCAGGCAGAGACCAAAGGCGCCCCACCCGAGCGACAACATCCAGATGGATAGCTCGGCGGTCATCGCCAGACCGCCGAATGCAGCAGCGGCCAGTGTGATGGAGCTAAGAACGAACGCCCGTGCGAGCGACATAGACCGGTTCCCCCAACCCACTCGTCATAATGAGGCAATCCGCTGAATCAAGCCGGTTCACACCCTCGTGATCGGCCCGTGCGGCCGTCACCCCGATCACCATACCGGCCTCGCACGGCCCCGGCGCATCCGGTTGTTCCCGACTGGTACGTGAAGCGCCGGCCGCTTGCGCTTTGAAACGCACCGGATCGTTCCGATGGAGCGGCTCTGCTTCATGGCGCCTGCAGAGCGCCAGCGCTTGAAGAATCTGCACATAGTGCTCGGTTCCGGTACCGGGGCCGATTGTTTCATCACCAATCACGGCGCAGATGGAGTAGCTGTGATCGTGAAAATACGAGGCGAGCGAGGCGGCGACCGAGACGGCCCGCTCGAAAGCCGCCTCATCATCGCCCGGCGCGAAGAGCGACAGCATGATGGTCACGATCCGCTGATCGTCCGCTTCGGTTTCCTTCAGCATCAGTTTGGAAGTACGGGCGGTCGTCATCCAATGAATGGCCCGAGAGTCGTCGCCCGGCCGATATTCACGGAGGTTGTAGAGGGCCATACCGGGCCCCCGGCGGCCCAGTTCTTGGTCCTGCCCGATGGCGGCGAGTTGCTGCAAGATCGGCAACGAGAGTGGAGCGAGCTTCGGGCAGACGAGAACGGCGGCCTCGTCAGGATACAAGACAGCCTTCCGTACCAGCCCGAAGGGAAAGCAGGTGGCGATCCGAATACCGTCGAGTCGATAGAGGCCACGCCGGGCGGCCTGGAATGTATGAATGACATGACGTGATGTCCGCGGCGCAAGATAAGCAATGGATGTTCCTGCCTCGCTCGGATTCCCATCGACGATATCGAAAAGCCGGAGAGAGAAACTTGGAAAGCGCGTCTTACGGTTGGAAATAGTGAAGGAAATCCGTGCCGGTTCGTTTGCAAACACGTAGTCCGGCACACGGCGGCGGAATGCCAGACGGCGGAGTGATAACTCCGACAAGAGGCCGGAGAGGAGGATGAGGCTCAGCATCATGGCCAGCAGCAAGTAAAAGAGATTGTTGCCCGTATTCACGGCGGCGATTCCTACGGCGGCGGCGAACAGCAGGAACCGGGCGCCTTCGGAGGTGAGTCGAATGGACCGGCGGCATGACATGGCGGAAAAAAGTCTTCTGAAGAATGGCGCGCGGCTGCGTTTCATGTGACACGAATCATTGAGTTGACACGAAGGCGGCGACGGAGCGGCAGGGCGTAGCATTCACGTTCCTGCTAGACGGGAACGGGCAGGCTTTCCAGGATATCGAGAACGGTTTGTTCGGCCTGTTCAAAATTGCGGGTCCGCATGCCTTGTGATCGGTTGAGCATGATGCGATGGGAAAGGACGGCAGGGGCCAGCTCCTTGATGTCGTCGGGTACGCAGTAGTCACGGTGTCGCACCAACGCGAGCGCTTTGGCGGCCTTGCCGAGAGCGAGTGTCCCACGCGTACTGGCGCCGAGCATGAATAACTCGCTGTGCCGCGTGGCGAGCACAATGGAGAGCAGATAGTCCATCAAGCTTTCCTCCATGTTGACCTTTTCTACCCGGTCCTGCAGATCCAGAATATCCTGCGCCGTGAGGACCGGCTGAATGTCATTTGCCGGATGTAATGATTGCGGCCGATCCAAAATCTTCTTCTCTTCCGACGGCTCGGGATAGCCGATCTTCACCCGCATGAGGAACCGGTCGAGCTGAGATTCGGGTAGGGGAAACGTGCCGTGGTATTCGGACGGGTTCTGCGTGGCGATCACCATAAACGGCTGGCTCAACGGATAGGTCTGATTGTCGACCGAAATCTGGGCCTCGCTCATCGCTTCCAGCAAACTACTCTGGGTTTTGGGTGTCGTGCGATTGATTTCATCCGCCAGCACAATATTCGCGAAGATCGGCCCCGGAATGAACTCGAATTCTTGCTTCTGCCGGTTGAACATGGAGATGCCGACGATGTCGGACGGAAGCAGGTCGCTGGTGAACTGAATGCGCTTGAAAGAGCAATCGAGCGACCGCGCAAGCGCGTGAGCGAGAGTCGTCTTGCCCACCCCCGGCACATCCTCGATCAACAGATGGCCGCGTGCCAGCAGGCAGACGATGGCCATCTCAATGACGCGGGGCTTGCCCTTAATGACCCGGGCAATGTTGTGCTGTAAGGCTTGGATCGACTCTGTAGGGTTCACGATTGGGGAATGGTTGTCGCAAGGAGGCCAAGTTCGGCACCTGGCGGGCTATGGGCCGAGTCTAACAGAGGGGTCCCAGACGGTCAATTTTTCAGGCAATTCAAACGATCCCGGACCATTCTTCTTCATGGAAGAGCAGGCAGTATCTCGGGAACAAGCGTGACAAACCAGGGGGCAGGTTCCTCGGTCATGTGGCTGAACAGCCGGGCGGTGCTGCTGGCCGGCATCCCGTCAAACCATGCGCCTCGGCGGACCCTGACGTGACGGAATCGAAAACATGAGTTGTGATGAGGCGCGGTCCCGGCCAACGGAATCGCCGTGCGTAATTGGGAGATCTTGCCGATGTCCAGCATGCTTCCGATGGGCAGATGCGACAAGTGCCGGTGCAGGTCGCCGAACGTTTCAGGCAGCGTCTCCGGCGTAAACAACCGATCCACCGGCCGCGCGCGCGGATCTTCCAGCAGTTGGGCCAGGATCTCCCAAAAGACTTGCGTATCCACTGCTCCCAGGATGCAAAGACTGCCTCGGCCGGCCATCAACTGGAGCAGGCCGAGCGGTCCCCGAATGTCGAATTTCCACGGTGGAAACAGGAGAAAGCGGCCTTGATGGCTGACCTCCAAGGCGTGCTCTTCTTCCAGGCGTACGGTGCGGAACTCGCCTTTCGTGCGGCGGAGGTCCGCCTGGATGATCGCCTCGGCGAGCCGGGACGGTTCATAGGCGAAGGTCGGTGTGGCGGGGCCCCAACAGGTCACGATGTTGTACCGAGGCAAGAGGACATGGGTTCGGTCCAGTTCATCGAGGTTGAACATATCCTGATCGCCGACGTAGCGAAATTCCAGGGCAGGATTTTGTTGAAGGCGTGCCAATCGTGATGCTTCCGGATGCAGCGGGCCGCCCAGCCGAGACGCAGGGTCCAGCCGATCGAGGCAGTGCAGCACCAACGGGATCCCTCGCCGCCGCAGCGGGGGCCCATAGTGAGCCGACAGTTCATCGGCGAAGGCCAGGTCGCCCGCGCCAAGGTCCAGGACCGAAGCAGTGGGCGACGCAAGCAGCAGATCGAACGGGTTGTCATGCTTGCGAACGATCCCTTCCACTTCCACCGGGGAAAGAACCGGGATGGAATCAAGAGCCGGTTGTCGAGCGACGAAATCAAGCAACACACACAGAGCTCGGACCGCCTTGGTAGCAGGAAGCCCCGTGAGCTGTCTGAGCGACTCCGCCGACAGGTGGCCTGCTTGGCTGAGATGAGTCCTGTCGAGGGCGGCAGCCACAGCCTCTTTCATGGCGAGCGACCAAGATGAGGCCGTCACCGCTTCGCGAAGAGCTTGAAGTGTGGCAAGAAGCCGGTTCGGCTCCACGAGCCGGCGGGATGCCTCCCATTGCTCCCCGCGCACGGAGCGCACCGCCGCGACCTGTCGGCGAAATTCGGCCAACTCACCGGGATTGAGTTCCATCGATACTGTGAGGCAACGAGCAACTGATGGAAGGATGAAGGGTCTTCAATAAGGGCAGGGTAATGGCCACAGCCTCTGCGAGTCAAGGCAACCGCTTGCCGGTCTCGAGGGGGTGTGTTAGGTACAGGCTATGAGAGGAGGCCACGCAATAACGAAAGCGGCTGCACCCGGGAGGGTCCTGTTGTGGTGCTGTCTGCTGGGCGGCTTGTGCTTTCCCCAGGCCTGCCGGTCGGTCGAGTCCTCCGTGAACGAACCATCGCCGGTCCATTCCGCAGATTGGAAAGAATGGGATGTTCTGAACGTCCGGACACGAGCTCCTGTAAAGCTTGATGAGTGGCTCGAAAGTCTCTCGCGGTACGACATTGTCTATATTGGTGAAGAACATCACAATCAGTTCCATATCGAAGCCGCCTTGAAAATCCTTCAATTCCTGGTGGATCGGAATTTTCGTCCGGTGCTTGCTCTGGAAATGTTCGGGTGGGACGGACAGGCTGCGCTGGACCGCTATGTCGCTCCCGACGCCTCAGAAGTGAACCGACAGGAGTTCCTTACAGACTCGCACTGGATTCAGAACTGGGGCGGTTCATTCGATGACTATGCACCGCTGCTGGATTTCGCGCGCGCTCATCGGTTGATGGTCCGCGCGATGAATCCTCCCAAACCGTTCATTCGAGGCGTCGTGAAAAAGGGCCTGGCCGGCGCCCGAACCGAGCCGGAATGGAATCATTGGGGGATGGCGACGGAGACGATCGTCGATGATCCGCTCTATCGCGAGCGCATTCTCGACCAGCTCCGACAATGTCACGGAGGCGGAGCGCCCGAAGACTACCAGACCATGTATGAGGCTTCCATGGTGAGAGATGAAGCAATGGCCAAGACGCTTGTCGCCACCTGGAACGCGCTGCGGGTCGAAGGAACCTCCTATGGACCCATCGTGAGTTACACGGGGGGCGGCCATGTCCAGTACAACTTGCCGATTCCGAAGCGGGTGGCTCGCCGCCTGTCGGATGAGCTTGCGCAGACAACGGTGTATCTCACATCTTTTGAGCCGACGCGGCAGGCTGAAATCCGTCAGTCGATGGAAGACGGCCTCGCCGACTACCTATGGCTGACCCCTATGGGGAAACACGGTCCACCCCGACGGTGCCGATGAGTCGCCGCCCGCCGCGCCTTGCCGCGGGTGATATTGCGCCGAAACTTGACAGGGTTACGGGGCCTGGGCAGACTACGGTCATATCCCAAGAATCCCGACGGATCTACAAGAAAGCTTACGGTTCGGTTCGCTGGTGTCCATAGATGAAAGGTAAGATTGCCTGCTCCGCCCAACGACTCGGCCTGTTGGAGCCGGACATGATCCAGTCCGTCGTCGAGTCCAATGCCTTCCACATCGGCAAACATTACAGCGCAGAAAATCGCGTGCGGATCACTGATGCGAACGATGTTCATCTGATTTCGGCCGTCATGGGGAACTCCGGCTTATACGAGCAGTCGATTCAACTCCGAGACGGATTTCTGGAGGCGCGATGCACCTGTACACTGTCGGAACAGCCGTTGTGCCGACATGGCGTGGCGGCGCTGCTCGAATATCACCGCTGGCAGCGATCCAAAGCGCGACCTGCAGTGAAACCACAGGAGTCGAGTCCCCCGGCGGCTCCTGCGGGGAAGGAATCCTCACCGTCCCGCTCGGCCGATGTGAAGCTGAGCGAACTGACCGTCTTTATCGAGTGGATGCAGCAAGCCGTGCGCGCGATCGAGAAAGGACAGAGCATTCCCGATCAGCCGGATGCCGCCACCGGTGAGATCGCATCGTGGATGCGAATTATCCGCAACCTGGACGACCGGCGGCGGGAAGGCGAAGAAATACAGGTCGGCCTGGAGGCGGAGCTTCAACAGCGAGAATCGGCGTTGGCGCAGTTGACGCAGCGGTTGGAAGCCTCGCTGGACGAATCCAAGAGCATGCAGGTCGCCTGCCGGGATTTGCGACGCGAGCTCGCCTCTCAGAAGAGCCGGCTCGCCAAGACCGGAGACCTGTCGCGGCAATTTGAGGAATTGGATGCAGAGATCAAGACGATTGCCGGTGACCTCGCAGAAAAAAGCGCGCATCTGACTTCTCTGGCTGATACCGTCAGACAGACGACGGCGGCGCTTCGAGCCATGGACAAGCCCGAACCGCCAGAATAAGATCCCGCTCGTTCCCGCTCACCTCAGGGCCGATTACCCCCAAGGCACTTGCGCCAGCCGGATCTCCTTGAGTAAAATGCGGCCTTGTTTTTTCCAATCACCAGGGGCCACTGTGTTACCTAGTCAAGGGGGTATAAGTATGAGCAGAGTGATTGCAGGGTTGGTCGGTGTGTTGAGTGTGTTGGCGCAGTCGGCGGCCTTTGCCAACGTGGGCGAGGGACCGGTCGATTACAGCGGCATTACGGGCATGTATTACACGTTGATCGGGATCATCTTGGCGTACGGCGTTTACGATACGTTCTTCAAGAAGACCTAATCTCCTCCAGGTATTCCTCCATCAGCGCCTGTCTGTTCGATTTCCCGGCCGGGCAGGCGCTGATCCGCCTTTGTGCGTCCCGGTTTCTTGTCTTTGGTGACGTCGTCTTTCAGCAGCGGTTCGAGGATGTGGAAGACATTGTCTGCCACGATCCGGTACCCTTTGCCGGTCGGATGAATTCCGTCTGCTTGATTGAGACGATGATCACCTCCGACACCGTCCAATAAGAAGGGAATCAGCGGCAAACGGTAGTGGGTCGCCAAGTCTCGATACATGGACTCGAAACGCGCCGTATAGTCCTTCCCATAGTTCGGCGGAAGTTTCATACCGGCCAGCACCGTTACGACCCCGGCCTGTTTCAGGCGGAGAATGATCGTCTCGAGGTTGGCACGCGTCTGGGCGATGTTCAGCCCTCTCAACCCATCATTGCCGCCCAGCTCGAGAATCACCATGTATGGGTTGCCGTTTAGGACCCAAGACACACGACGAACACCGCCTGCGGTGGTGTCGCCGCTAACCCCGGCATTGACGACAAGGTAACGGTAGCCCGCATCATCCAAGCGGCGTTGGAGTTGCGCGGGATAGGCGTCCTGCGGAGCGACGCCGAAGCCTGCGGTCAGACTATCACCGAATGCCACGATCTTTGGTACAGTGTTCTTTGGCGGGGCTGCGGAATCTGAGGACTCCGAGCGGCCGGATGAACTCGACTGGCCGCCATCCGGGATCGAGCCGGTGACTTGTTCATCGTTCACGGGGCGAGGCCCGGACGCAGGCTCACCGTCGCACCCGGCCATGAGGCAGCCTGCCATCGCGGCTGCACACAACCACGAGTGTCTGCGATGTGAGGCGCGGTCCATCGAGAGCTGCATCATCACAGTATAATACGACCGGCACGGTGCCGGTCGAGAGGAGAAAACGACCAAGCTATGATCGCGATCAACGATGTCACGATGCGTTTGAAAGCGGGCGGCCATACGATCGACATCCTCCAGCAGATCACGCTTCAGATTGCGGCCAAGGAGCGCGTCGCCATCGTCGGTCCATCGGGCAGTGGAAAGTCGACTCTGCTCGGCCTCATCGCGGCGTTGGATCGGCCGACATCGGGGACGATCGAGATCGACGGCGTGGACATCACGAGCCTCTCCGAAAACGACAGTGCGCGCTATCGGCGGCGGAAGATCGGGTACATTTTTCAGTCGTTCCATCTGATCCCGACACTGACGGCGGCGGAGAATGTCGCCGTCCCGTTGGAACTGGCCGGCGACGGGAGTGCCAGACGGCAGGCTGAGGCATTACTCGGCTCCGTCGGCCTGCGGAATCGCATCGATCATTACCCCGTGCAGCTTTCAGGAGGAGAACAACAGCGGGTGGCCATTGCCAGAGCGTTCGCCTGCCGGCCTCCGATTCTTCTGGCGGATGAGCCGACCGGTAACCTCGATACGGTCACCGGCGGTCAAGTCATTGAGCTGCTGGACACGATGCATCGCGACTATGGCGCGACGTTGGTGCTGGTGACGCATGACCGGGGCCTGGCGGACCGGATGGAGCGGGTAATCAGTCTGCGCGACGGACGGGTGGAATCCGACTCCCTCAGTCGGACGCGACCTGATTGAGATGCCGATGTTTTCCCTGAAGATGGCATGGCGTGAGACGAAAGCCTCGTGGCGGCATTTTATCTATTTTCTGGCTTGTATTGCCGTAGGGGTCGGCGGCGTGGTGGGCGTCTCTCTATTCGGCGCGAATGTCGAGCGCGCGGTGACGAGGGAAGCCCGGAGCCTGCTGGGTGGTGATATCGAGGTCCGCCTGTCGCATCGGCCCAGCGAAGAAGGCGCAGCGGTGCTTGCCTCGTTGGAAAGGCGGGGCATTGCCGTCGCTCATGCAAGTGAGCTTGTCGCGATGGTTTCCATGCCCGGAACGGAGGACCGGCCTGTCGCCCATGCGACCCGGCTAGTCGAATTGAAGGCGGTGGAGGCCGGATATCCTTTGTACGGCACCTTGGCCCATGCACCGCCCACCCCCGTCGCCGGACTTCTCGCACCGAGGGAAGGGCAGGGATGCCGGCCGGCCTGCTATGGGGCGCTGGTTCAGGAATCGTTGCTGATTCATTTGGACGCCACGCTCGGCGGGCGGATGAAGATCGGCGATGCATTCTTCGTGATTACCGGCGTGATCCAGAAAGAGCCGGACCGGATGGCGAATATGTTCAGTCTCGGACCCCGCGTATTGATCTCGCAGGAAGGATTGGCCGCGGCGCAGCTCGTCAAACCCGGCAGCCGCGTGCGGGAGCGATTTCTCCTGAAGCTTCCCCAGTCAATGGAATTGGTCCCCCTCCAACAGGAACTGCGCGGCGATCTTGCCGGTGAATCGGCGCGCATCTCGTCCTATCGTGAAGCGCAGCCCCAGCTCAAGCAGTTTCTGAATCAACTGGCGCAGTACCTTGGATTGGTTGGGCTGACGGCTCTGTTTGTCGGCGGGATCGGCGTCGCGACGTCGGTGCAGGCCTTTCTGCGGGAAAAGCTGCACAGTATCGCCGTGCTCAAAATCCTGGGGGCGGACACGCGCACCGTCATTCAGGTTTATCTGGGGCAGGCCTTGGGGCTGGGGCTGTTGGGTTGCGCGGCCGGTGTGCTCGTAGGGATTGCCCTGCAGACCGTGCTGCCAATGGCTGTGGCAAGCTTGCTCGAGATCAATATTTTGGACCAGGTGGAATTCTCCTCTACGGTGGGAGCCGCCGCCTTCGTACCGATTGTGAAGGGCATCGGCCTGGGCGTGTTGACGACGTTGCTGTTCAGCGTCTGGCCGCTGCTGGCCATTCGCGGGATCAAGCCCGGTGCGATCTTTCGCCGGGACGTCGAAGCGGCCGGCGCCGGGCTTCCAGGGCAGGGGCTTTCGTGGCGTCAATGTTTGCAATCGCCGGCGTTGAAAGATCGGACTCGCCTCACCACCGGTCTGGGAATTGGTGTGGGGCTGGCGGCTCTGTCCATGTGGCAGGCCGGAAACGTGAAAGTAGGAGCACTGTTCATCACCGGGCTGCTGGTCGCAGTGGTGCTGCTGATCCTCGCGGCTCAAGGGCTGCTCTCGATCCTGCGCCGGTTTCCTGCCGCCCGCTCGATCAGCGTGCGGCAAGCGATCGGGAATATTCTGAGGCCCGGTAGTCAGACGGTCGGCGTGATGATGTCGATCGGTATCGGTGTGATGGTCATGGCGACGGTCGGCATGGTCGAACGTTCGCTCGTGGACCGGGTTCGCGAAGACCGTCCGACGGATGCGCCGACGTTTTTCTTTATCGATATCCAACCGGACCAAGCCGACGCGTTCATGAATCTCTTGCATAGGCAAACGGGAACTCTTGCGCCTGAGTTGACCCCGTTGGTCCGATCGCGTTTGGGCGCGATCAACGGACAGCCGGTTGCGGTCGATGTCAATCAAGAGGAGCGGACGGACGACTCGAAAGAGGACCGGCGCACGAGCTGGTACCTCACTCGAGAATACGTGCTGACGTTCTTGGATCGCCTTCCGAAAGACAATGTCGTGGTCAAGGGCAAATGGTGGGAGGTGGGCCAAGAGTTTCCGGAGCCCCTGATCTCGGTGGAAGAAGAGGCGGCTAGACACCTGGGCCTGGACATCGGGTCGTCGGTGGAATTGGAAATCCAGGGCGTGAGCCTCACGACGAAGGTCAGCAGTATCCGAAAAGTGGAGTGGGGCAATTTCTCGACGAACTTCTATATGATCGTGTCGCCCGGGGCATTGGATGGCGCGCCCTTTACGTATGTGGCGACGGTTCGTGTCCCACCCTCGGAAGAGACCGGCCTGCAGCGCGCGGTCGTGCAGGCATTTCCGAACGTGACGGCGCTCAATATCGGCGACGTGTTGGACAGCTTTGCCCGCGTGTTGGATCGCTTGTCGCTGGCGGTTCGCGCCGTTGCCTTATTTTGCATTCTGGCCGGCGCCCTCGTCATGGCGACCGCGCTGACCGCGACGCGATACCGGAGACTCTATGAATCCGTCATTCTGAAAGCACTGGGCGCCACAAGGGGCGTGCTCGTTCGCGCCTTTGCCGTCGAATATGTGATGTTGGGGGCGGTGGCAGGCTGCATCGGAGTCGTCATGGCCGCCTGCCTGTCATGGGCGGTCTTGCGCTTTGTCTTGGACCTGCCGTGGTTCATGCAGCCGGCGGTTCTCGTCGCCGGTCTCGGATTGACGATGCTGCTCACGCTGGCGGTGGGATTTCTCAGCACGTTTCGAATCCTTGGACAGCGACCGCTGGCCGTGCTGCGTCACGAATGAACGCTTAAATTTGACAGAGACGGCTTTACGACTCTATTGATCGAGCAGATCCAAGGGAGCAAGAAGAAAGGATCCGAGCGGTCCCGCCAGCACGGGCGCCAACAGCGCGCCGAATTGGAGCAGGTGCTGCTCAATGGACAAGTGAAATCCATGCTGCTTCAACCAGCCGTCTGCATCCGGGATCGTGCGAGCATACTCGTCCCTCTCCAAGAGGCTGTGCGCTTGCCGCGCGATAGAGACCGCCGCCGGCACGTACGTCACGATCAGCATGAGCGTAAAGGTCGTGCCCCAAAAGATCGTGATCGCCAATGCGACTCCCAACACCGCTTCCTGCGAGGCCCGATCGGCGATCAGTGACGCGGGCCACCTGAGCCATGCCCCCATGTGAAGAATGCCCGTCACCAGAATAGCGGACCCACCATAGAGGACCTCATTGAGTTGTCGCATACGGCGGACAAGAAAGTCGGGGGTGATGATCCGGCTGTCCGCCGGCCGCGCAATAATGCTGCATGCGGCGAGCACCGCGATGATCGGGGCCACAACGGCCAATCCATTGATCGCCGAGACGGCCAGATGGGTGAACCGTAAGAGGCCGTCATGGACATAGCCGGAACGGGCCAGGCTCTGATAGGTGAAGCCATAGACCGCTCGGTACAGCACGTCGTCTTCGGACAGGGCGATGAGGAACCCGATCCCCAGGATCGAGAGCACCGCGCCGAATGCGCCGAGAACAACCAATCGGTCACGCGGCTGATTCCGGTAGATAATGACCCCGCAATTCAGGCTGACATAGCAGCTCATGACGAGACTCAGGAGGACGGTCGAGAGCCAGATGTAACGAGCCTTCACTTCCGCCAACACGACCAGCGACGGACGAACGGTTGTCTGCTTCCCGTGCTCGGCTGCGACGGTCGGGGCGGGAGCCGACGGCGCCCCTGTTCCGGCCACATGGCGCTGGGACCGGGCGAGCAGATCGTCGATGACCTGCGTGAAGCCATGGACGGTCAGGTTGGCGCTTGATTCGAACAACAGGACGGCAAGCCCTAGAACCAGAACACCAGGCAGCACAAGGCCGAGATAGCCATGGCGGGCTGCAAAGGATGGGGAGCTGGCCATGAATGGTTACGATGATGCCGGCGCGCTGAGATACGCTCGCAACGCCTCGGTTTTTCTCTCGCGGAAGGAGACGGCGATGTGAAGCTGTTCGAGGTATTGCTGCAAGGTTTTTCCCCCCAGGTCGATCTTTCGCGATGTAAAGAACTGTCGGACGTCCTGCTCGAGTTCGGCGGTCGCCAGTCCGACGATGCCGCCGCACATGCGGCGCAGGCCGTTCTTCGGGTACAGGCGATCCATTTCGTCCCAGTGTTTCTTGACAAAGGCCCACGCGAGATCTCGCCCATAGACGTTGTGCAAGACTGCGCCGACAACCATGGGCGCATCCTGCGTTCGGATCTCGCCGTTGAGCGCCTTTTCGAGTGTCCGCTTGAGCAACTGAGGCGACCTGAAGGCGGCAAGCGCGTAGAGGAAACGCCGCTCCTCCTGCGGGGTCGAGGCTTTGCGGAAGCGCTGGACGAACTCTTCATAACGAGCCTCGTCTCCCGTGAAGGCCAGGATGGAGACCAACGCCGGCACTAAGTTCGGATCGACGGTACCGGGATGATCCTGTTCCGCGAGGAACAGTTGGACCGCCTCGTGTTGCGTATCCGAATGATTCCCCAATGTGCCGAGTGCCCGCAGGATGTCGCTGCGTAATTCCTTCATCAGGTCCGTCTCTTCGCGACCCGGCGCCCAGCCGAGATCTTGCGCGGCTTGTGCGAGACGATCGCGGACAAACCGCTGAAGCAGAGGCCGGTCGTCGTTGGTCAGCACGCGGTCCAATGTCGAGAACGAACCCAGTAAGACGGTCCACACATTGTGATCCCGGTCGGTCTTGAAATGGCCGGTCAGAGACAGATATTGGCTCGGCGGAATCATCTGTGCCAGGGTGGACGCCCACATGTCGTTCACGAGATTGAATCGTTCGACCGGCGTAAGGCGCATCAATCCGTTTCGTTCGAGACGGTCAAGGAGCTCTTGGCCGTACCGGACGCGATAGAAGCCATGTCCACCCTCATTCAGGATGAGGGACGTCCACTGAGCAGGTAGCCGCAGCGCCGTCCGGTCCTGGTTCAGAAGGATCCGGCGCGTTTCAATCCGGTCGTCTTGGAAGATCTTCACGTGAATGGGGACTTGCCAACTCTCCTGTGTCGCTTGCCGCCCGCCGGCCGGCGCGGAGTCGGACGGAAGATACGCGAACCGTTGTTGGGAGATCGTGATCTCCGACGGGCCGGTGAGATCGGCCGAGACCAGCGGATATCCGGGCGCAAAGACCCACTGGTTCAGGAGCGCCGGGATGTCATCCTTGGCGGCCGCGGCCATCGAAATCCAAAGGTCCTTGGTATCCGCATTGCCGTACGCATGGGTGCGGAGGTACAGCCGAACGCCTTCCCGGAATGTATCAGGACCGATGTATTGCTCCAACATGCGTAATACGGAGGCACCCTTCTCGTAAGTCAGGACATCGAACATGGCATCGGCATCCTTCGGGGCCAGCACCGGGTATTCGATGGGCCTCGTACTCTGCAACCCATCGACCGCCAAGGCGGCGGCGCGCGCGATGCTGAACGACGCCCATCGCTCCCACTCCGGTTTCCATGTATCGACCGCCAACATCTCCATGAACGTGGCAAAGGCTTCATTGAGCCACAGGCCGTTCCACCAGGACATCGTGACGAGGTCACCGAACCACATATGGGCATTCTCGTGCGCCACGACGTCCGCCACCCGCTCCCGCTCCGACCGGGTCGCACGCCCCTGGTCAACCAGGAGCGCCGTTTCGCGAAACGTGATCGCGCCCAGATTTTCCATCGCTCCGGAGGCGAAATCCGGAATGGCGATGAGATCGAGTTTGTCGCCGGGATAGGGAATGCCGTAGTAATCCGAAAAGAATGCGAGCGAGTACGCGGCGATATCCAAGCCGAACGAGGTCAAGTGTTGCTTGCCCGGCACCGTCCAAATCCGCACCGGTGTCTTTCCCACCATGGCAGGAGTGGTTCCCTCCAATTGCCCCACCAGAAACGCGACCAGATAGGTGGACATCGTCATGGTATCGGCGAACCGGACGAGCTTTTTCCCTGATCTGACTTCCTCTGACAGCACCGCGGCGTTGGATAGCGCCGTCAACTCCGGGTCGATGGCCAAGGTCACCGCGAAGACGGCTTTGAAGTCCGGCTCATCCCAGCAAGGGAAGGCCCGGCGCGCGTCGGTGGCTTCGAACTGGGTCGCCGCCATGGTGCGTTTCGTTCCATCCGCCGCGCTATAGGTGCTCCGGTAGAATCCGCGCAGCTTGTCGTTCAGGGTTCCCGTGAATGGCAACGTCAAGAGCCAGGTGCCCGGTTCCAGGGCGATCGGAAAGCGGATCGCGCACCGTTCCCGGTCTGTTTCGAGCGTGACCTGTCCATCAGCGCGATGTCCCGATGGTCCGGCGATCGAGGCGGAAAGGATCTCCAACTCGGCGGCATTGAAGATAATGTCGCTGGTCGCCTGGGTCACTTCGATGGTGACGACGGCGCGCCCGGTAAAGGTCTTGGAATTGAGATCGGGCTCCAGATACAAGTCATAGCGGCTCGGCCGCACATGGCGTGGCAACCGATAAGGATTGACTTCCAGCGACTGAGAGGAATTGATCATCGTCCGCTCGTTCACATTATCGGCATGAGAGAAGGAGAGGGCCCGCG
>DATFFC010000157.1:0-7268 GCA_035250505.1 Nitrospiraceae bacterium
ATCGGATTTCGCTGCGCGCGAGACACGAAGGAAGAAGGAGGGGAGGTGAAGCCTGACGCAAACACCCAGCAGACGAGCCTGCGATAGCCCGAATTAAAGATGGCTCTTCCGGGTTCTATGTGGGCGTCTTGTCGTCATGAGGCGGTTCCTGGTGAACCAACATCCTGCGCGACTTGGAACGGAGCCGCCTGCCCTGCTCAGACACTTCGGCTCGACCGCGCTACGCGTCGCCGTGGCTCGACTGCGGAACTCGCCGTGTCCCCCGACCTGGCCGAGACACGGCTCAAACAGTCCTCGCCGTCCGCCGCTGCCCGGGTGGCACGGCGGACCGCCTCGGCTCGCGAAGTCCCGGTGCCCTCGCCTCCGTGATTCGCGAAGCAGGCTGCTCCATCCCACCGCGAGGCAGTCCGGGCAGGAGCCGCGACGGTGGATATGTCGCAGATATCCCTGACATCGCAGCCTGTTCAGCTTACGGAAGAACCCCTGCTGAAGCGTTGAAGCAAGTACAAGTCGCCAAGCGACCCAATTCCCAAACCGCGCGACCATCCTGCTATTTACCAAACGGCTCTTGATCGGAGTCATCTCTCCTGGCGTCTACCACATCGGGGCTTATAATCGGTTTCAATTGATCTTTGCCAATGATGACATTCATTCTTACGGAAGGTAAACCTGTCCTGGAGGCCTCGTTCGATGATCGTATCGCGGTATATCTGATAATTGGGCACTGATTGAGCTTTCCAAGTGTCCTATGATTCGGCAGGATCGCTTTCTGAGAAACCTGCAGCGTGGTGGATCGCTTCTTTTCTCGTTTACAAATGCGTTGGAAGTAACAGGACCTCAAGGTGACACAGCCGCTGCAGTGCGTGCCTTTCTACAAAGGGTCGGACCGTATTGGGTCCCCTGTGAGATCAATCCATTCAAAGTAGCTAAAGGAGAGAGCCTCGGATTCGGGTCTCGATCTCCAATCAGCAAGACCTTCATAGAAGCATATTTACGGGAACGTGCTAATGAGTTGTCGCCAAGTGATGAAGGTTTATTGAATCCATCGGCTGGATTTCTTGATTTGAGTAGGATAATGGACTGGCTCGAGAAGGATAGGGTTGAGTTAGAGGGAAGGAAGGAGCAGATCTACAATGCCCTTCTACAACGAATAGCACAGTTGCGTGCCAATTATGAGCAGCGTCCGGACGCGCTTGATGAAGAAATGCCGTCCTTACCGTTCGATAGTTTGCAGCCGGCGACATTTGTTCTCAATCATCTGCTACGCGGACTTGTCCGAAGGGCCAAGGAATTTACTCTGAAAAGAAACGATGCAATAGATTTTTGCCATGCGGTGGTAGCCGCGGCCTATGGCAGTGTTGCGACGCTTGACAAGCAATGGAAACGACGTGTGGAGGAACTTCCAAAACCAAACGGCTTGGCAAAAATCTATTATCCACCGGAGATCGATCAATTCCTTGATGAACTGGATGGATTGGTATCAGCCAGGGAAGGATCTAGAGAAGGCGCTCCCCATGTTTATGAGGATTTGCGCTGAAGAATTGCCGCGGCCTGCTCGCTTGCTTCTTTAACCAGGATGCCCATCTTGGGGTGAGTGGGCTCCAGATCGACCGGGAGATCGTATTCGCGGAGACGCTCGCTGGCCGTAGGGCCGATCGATCCGACCATCATCCGCGCGCAAGCGTCCTTGAACCGCCGCCCCGCCCCGGCTCGCTCTACGAGCTGCATGACATGATCGATCTGCGCCGCGTTTGTGATCAGCATGACGTGAATGGATCCTGCCAGAATCGAGTCGATCACCCTCGCGAGCGGCCCGGTGTCCTCAGGCAAAGCCCATCGATAGACCGGTACGGCCGTGACCTGTGCGCCGCGTTCCTGCAGAGCATTGAGCAGTTCCTGGTTTGAAACCCCATACTCCTGTACCGCGACGCGAAGTCCCTTCGCCGGACGATAGGTATCGAGTGTCGCGATGAGGTCGTGCCAGGTATTGGGCTCGGGAACGGTCAACGTCGGAGAGAGTCCCAAGGATTTTAAGGCCGCTGCGGGCTTGGGCCCACGCGCCACCAGCACGGTGTGTTTGAGGGCCGCGATGATGTCGGAGAGCGCGTGACGTGTCTGCAGAATATCGAAGAGCGCCTTGGTCCCGACGCCGGTCAGCAGAATGAGAATATCGACCTGCTCGGTGAGCAACCGTGCTCCGAAGCGCAAGGCGGTCGAATTGTCTTCGAGCGGGATCTCTCGCAGAGCCGGAGCCACCGACGGCTCCCCGCCGTAGCGACGAATCAGGCTTTCCATCTCCTTCGCCATGCGGCTCTCGAAGGCCGCAACGCGGAGGCTGACAAAACCTTTAGCCTCCGTCATCGCGGCCTTGAAGCAAAAAGTAAAAAGGCAAAAGTAAAAAGTGTCATGAGGTTTGTTTGGATCGGGACACTATTGCACCAAGAATCCGGCTGAGTTCCGCGGCTTCTTCGATAAGCGGATAAACAGCGTGAACATCAACAATTGCCGATTCAGCCATCAGCCGCACCTTTTCCCTTTTGCCTTTTTACTTGGACGCTGGCGCGTCCATCGCGCAGCGGAACCCGGTTGATTCATTGCGGACGCCGGGGTCACTTTCGACGCGAGTGAAGATACGCACCAACGGGGTTTCCACCTGCCACCCGGAGCTGCGCAGCACTTTCCCCTTTCCCGTATCCGGCCCCTTGGGATTCTTCGCGAGACTTTTCTCATAGTATCGAGCGTCGTACCAATCGGAGACCCATTCCCATACGTTGCCGGCCATGTCGTACACGCCGTATGGGCTTTTTCCCGCCTCATAGCTTCCGACCGGCATCAAAGTTTTCTCTCCGATCCACCGTTGGTTGTAGTTCAGATGTTTGGAAGTCGGTTCCACGTTTCCCCAGGGAAAGCGCCAGTCGTGGTTGCCCTTTGCCGCCTTCTCCCACTCCGCCTCGGTCGGCAGCCGCCGCCCGGCCCATTTGCAATAGGCGTCGGCATCGGCCCAATCGACATTGACCACGGGTCGATCCGCCAGAGACTCAGGGATGGCCACACCCTCCCACAGATTACGGGTGGGATTTTTTGGGTTTTGGGGCACTCGATGATCGGTTGCTTTCACAAAGGCGAGGTACCGGCCGTTCGTGACTTCATACTTATCTATATAAAAGGCATCCAGGAATACTTCATGGCGGGGATATTCGTCCCGGCCGCCGTCACGGTCGCCCGGGGGCACTCCCATCGGAAAAGGGCCGGCCGGGATCAAGATCAACGGCGCTCCGTCTTGGCCGGTCAATTCTCTTGATGCCGTCGCCGTGTCTTGAGCATGAGACGGTAGGGAGAATAGAGAGAGGAAGATCCCGACGAGAACAACAACAATGCCGTTTCGCAAAACCATACCACACGACTCCTTCGCTAGCCCACATTATTCATGACGGTTCGTCACGAAATAGCGGAGTCGCGTAACGAGACGGGCGCGTGGAGGCGCGAGGGCCCGAAGCATACTTGAAACAGTATGTTGAGGGGCCGAGCGGCGAGCCCGCCCGCCTGCACACCGCGGTAACCCGTGTGCAGGCCTGTCGTAGTAGCGAATCCGCTATTGCAGTAGAAACCTTCATGAATAATGTGGGCGTTAGATGGCTCTGAAAAACGAATCGTACCATAGGCCGTGTGCGCCAAGTAATACGTGGGTGTTCGGCATATCACATTCACGAACAGTTGCAGCCGGCCGAGCATTGACGCGGCGCCAAGCGATCCCTACTATACGATGGTCGCTATGAGCCCCCCGCCCCATCATGGTTTGAGACATTTGGCGCTTCGCGTGCTCGATCTGAACCGATCTCGCCGGTTCTATGAACGGTTTCTCGGCATGAAAGTGGTGTGGGAACCCGACGCGGAGAACGTGTATTTCAGCTCGGGATCGGACAACCTCGCCCTCCATCAGATTCCGGCATCCGAACGACATCATTATCAAGCGGCTCGCGGACAATTTTTGGATCATTTCGGAGTCATCGTGGAGAGCCGACAGGTGGTGGACGAGATGTTTGCCGACATCCAGCGCGACGGGAGCGGCTACGGCGCCGGGATTGCGAAGCCACCGAAGTTGCATCGGGACGGCAGTTATTCTTTTTACTTCACCGATCCCGACGGCAATGTCATCCAAGCTTTGTACGAGCCGGCGATCAGCGGCCTTGAATGGATAAAGCGTGAGACGGGAGATGTTAGAGGGGAGACGTAAGACTGACTATGAATGCGTGGGACAAGCTGCCTCGTGAGCAGTATCTGAGTCTGGCGCCCTGGGTGTGGGTACAGTTGGAGAGCGACCGGTCGCCGGGCCCCTTTCCGTTCATCGGCGGAGTCGCACCGGAAGTCGTCGCCGCGCTGCATGAAGCGCACAGTTCGCTGTTGAGTTGCGTGGAGACGGCGATTAGTGATGTCTTTGCGAGGCGGGCGCACCTTGATGACCCACAGACGAGAGGGCGCTTGGAAGATGCCTACGCGGAGCTGGTTCACTCCCGGCCCCATCTCGCTGCCCATATCAAGTGCGGGCGCAAGCCGGACGGCGCCTTTCACTGGGAATTTCCATACGATGCCACGAAGTCCTCCACAATCGTCAACACGGGGTTGCGCATTTTCCACGCGGTGAAGCGGCAGGCGATTCCTGTGCCATTCGA
Organism: Nitrospiraceae bacterium; assembly: GCA_035250505.1. GTDB lineage: Bacteria > Nitrospirota > Nitrospiria > Nitrospirales > Nitrospiraceae > DASSBQ01. The sequence goes on from DATFFC010000157.1 coordinate 4,671, forward strand.
GCGCCCGATGGGTCCGCTCGTCGGACGATTTCTGGGGATGTTGGCCGGAACACATCGCGCCGGTGAACTGCGTACTGTGGCGACTTCGGCCGGTCGGGAGGGTGAACGGCTCTTGACCCGGCTCATGGAGTTGTTTGTTGAATACGACTGCATCCTGGTATCGGAGCGATCCACGATCCGGGACCGATGGTTGGATCTCACCAAGGACCGAGATACGATTCACCTCGGCCACGCGGTGGTGATGTACCGCCGCCGGGATTCGTTTCTGCTGTTCGATCCCTGGTTGCTCCCGTGGTTCGCCGAATCGAACGTGCCGTCGCTATGGGGATCGCTGCTGCCGAAACCGGCCGGGATTTTTCTGACACATGACCATGACGACCATGTCGATCCGCGTACGCTCCTCCACATGCCCAAAGATGTGCCGGTCGTCATTCCGAGCCGCCGAAATCGTAAACAACTGTTCTACGATTATGTTCCGTTGCTCAAGGAATTGGGCTTCTCTCACATCATCGAGCTGGCGCATGGCGAATCCTGGACCTTCGACGACGGCGCGGTCATCTCGGTCCCGTTTTTTGGTGAGGATCCATGCGACTTGGAGATGCCGCGCAATTGTTACCTGATTGCCGATCGCGGGCAGAACGTTTTGGTACATGCGGACAGCGGACCGACCAACAGCGGTCGTTCCGCGATCAAGGACGGGGTGATTCAGCAACTCGTGCAGAAGTTCGGTCCCATTGGATTGGTGTTAGCCTCCCAGCAACAGCTTTTGGAAGTCCGCACCTATGCCGCTCATGCCGCCTTGTCTCATCCGGGCCGATGGCTCGACGTCGGCGAGAACGGGTATTTGACTAACGGCTATCTCGATGAGCTTTGTGCGACGGCGCAGGCCCGACTCTTCGTGTCCTATGCCACCGGCGGCGCCGACTGGTATCCCGACCACCTGTCCTTCATGTTCAGCCGCCGCAATCCGGCCCGCACCGCGCTCCTCACAGCCCATTGGGAACGTCCGGAAAGGTTGAAAGAGCTTCTCGCAGCGAGAGGGTGCGGTTACCACTACGCTCACGCCCTGGATCTTTTTCGATTTCCGGAGGGTGGCGAGGCTCAGGTGAGCCGGTTGGCGGACTCTCTGGCGCCGCTTTCCCTCTACCGCCTCGATTATGGAGATCCGCCGTTTTTGAAGCAGCCTGGCCGCGGCTGATTTGTCGTCGTCGAATCAGGGATCGCCGACGCCGATCAGCCGTTGGCGGCGAAGGCGATGATCTTGAGGGACAAACATCGGCAAACGAGGTAAGATCCTCCATCATGCCGTGATGGCTCACTCGCCAAGCGTCCGCACGAGCCGTCTCAAACACTGATCGCTTAGCCACGAAACGAATTGGGTGCAATGGCATCTCCGCAAGGTCTCATACTGGTCACGGGGGCCGCAGGATTCATCGGCTACCATGTCTGCAAACGGTTGCTGGAACGGGGCGATTCCGTTCTCGGGCTCGACAATCTTAATCCCTATTATGATCCCCGGCTTAAAGAAGCCCGCCTCGCTCAACTCCGGGCTCATCCGCAGTTTCAGTTTGCCAAACTCGATCTCGAAGACCGCCCGGGCCTTGAGGCGCTCTTTGCCGTCCATGATTTTACGCGCGTCGTCCATTTGGCGGCCCAAGCCGGCGTGCGCTATTCGCTGACCAACCCTCACGCCTATACGAGCAGCAACGTAGAAGGCTTCCTCAACATCCTGGAGGGGTGCCGGCACACGAAGGTGAAGCATTTGGTCTTCGCGTCCACCAGTTCGGTGTACGGCGGGAACACGCACATGCCGTTTTCGGTTCACGACAATGTCGATCATCCGGTTTCCCTCTACGCCGCGACCAAGAAAGCCAATGAATTGATGGCGCATTGTTATGCGCATTTGTATCGGATTCCCTGTACGGGGCTGCGCTTCTTCACCGTCTACGGACCTTGGGGTCGGCCCGACATGGCGCTGTTCCTGTTTACGAAAGCGATTCTCGAAGGGCGTCCGATCGAGGTATTCAATCACGGGAAGATGCAGCGGGATTTCACCTTTATCGATGATATCGCCGAAGGGGTGATCCGCACGCTGGACCGGCCGGCGCAACCGGATGCCGGATGGACCGGCGACCGGCCCGATCCGAGCAGCAGCTCGGCTCCGTACCGGCTCTACAACATCGGGAATCACCAGCCGGTGGACTTGATGCGATTCATCGAAGTACTGGAACAGGTCTTGGGGAAAAAGGCCGAGAAAAAGCTGTTGCCGTTGCAGCCGGGTGATGTGCCGGCTACGTATGCCGATGTCGCCGATCTGATCCGCGATGCGGGATTCGAGCCCGCGACGCCGATCGAGGTCGGCATCAGGCGGTTTGTGGAGTGGTATCGGGAATACTATAAGATGTGATAGTGCAGCTGTTTCTTTAATGCTTGGCTCCCACGGCTTCCGAAACCCATCCGGTCCGATATTGCGCAAGAAATCGGCACAGCTCCTCGAACGTGTGCATGCCGTCCGCTACATCCATGCAGAGCGGATGAGCTAGAATCGTTGCGATCCCGCCGTGGTCTTCAATTGCCCGCACCTTCTCCCGGACGGTC
>DATFFC010000158.1:0-2604 GCA_035250505.1 Nitrospiraceae bacterium
GTCCGGCGCAGAGGGGGGAGGAGCGAGCCGGCGAGCATCCCGGCGCCGGCCATGAATAGCCCGATCAACTGCGGAGGCCAGACGTCGTTGTGGCGGCCGAACAGTTCCAACATGATCCACGTCGCGAGACCGGCTATGATCGCAACCAGCGCGCCCTGGGTCGTCGCCTGTTTCCAATAGAGTCCGGCGGCCAGCGGAATGAAGGCGGCGACCAGTGTCACCTTGTAGGCGCTCTCGACCATCTTGAAGATGCTGGCCTCGGAATTCAGCGCAAACACCAGCACAGTGGCGGTGAAGCAGACCAGGGCGATCCGCATGGTGCGGAGGAACGCCCGTTCGCTCATGCCCGGCATCAATTCCTTGAGAATGTTCTCGCTGAACGCCACGGAAGGCGCCAACAACGTCGCGCTCGAACAACTCATAATGGCGGACAGCACCGCCCCAAAGAAGACGATCTGCGCCGCAACCGGCGTATGCTGCAGAATCAATGTGGGCAACACGAGCTGCGAATCTCTCACGAGCAAGCCACCGAACAGAATCGGGTCCACCAGTATCGCCGAATAGGCCAAGAACATCGGCACGAACGCGAACAGAAAGTATAAGGACCCACCGAGCACCGATCCTCGCACGGCGGTTTGTTCATCCTTCGCCGACGTGATCCGTTGAAACACGTCCTGTTGGGGGATGGAGCCCAGCATCATGGTGACCCAGGCGCCGACAAACGGCAGCCAGCTTTGGATACCGCCTGAGGGGAAAAAGGCCAACTTCCCGGCCGAAGCTGCATGGTCCAAGACGGCGCCGACCCCACCGGCAAGGCCGCTGACGATCGATGCAATATAGAGCATCCCGCCCATGATGACCGTAATCTGCACGAAATCTAAAATCGCGACGGAAAACATGCCGCCGAACACGGTGTATGTCAGAACAATGGCGGCCCCGACGACCATGCCCACAGGCTGAGCCACAGTCCCATCCGTCACGACGTTGAAGATCAGCCCCATCGCCTTGATTTGTGCCGACACCCATCCCAGATACGAGGCGACGATGCAGAGTGTGCATAGCACTTCCACCGCACGGTTGTACCGCAGCCGATAGTAGTCGCCGATGGTGAACAGATTCAGCCGGTAGAAGCGCCGCGCGAAGAACAGCCCTGCGAGCACCAGACAGAGGCTGGATCCGAAGGGGTCCGCCACCACGCCGCGTAGACCATCCTTGACGAAGGTCGCGGAGAGGCCCAGGACTGTCTCAGCTCCGAACCAGGTGGCAAAGACCGTGGCCGTCACGACCGGCAGAGGCAGGCTGCGGCCGGCCACGGCGAAGTCCTTTGCATTGTGAACGCGTCTGGCCGCGTAGAGACCAATCCCGACCGAGAAAAGGAGATAGAGAATGACAAAGGCGAGGATCATGCCGGTGGAGAGAACACACACATCGCAGGGCAAAGCATAGGCGTCCGGTTCAAATGGAGCGGTCTGCCAATGAAGAAGGATCGAGCGATTCTAACCGGGAGGCGACTGACAAGCAATGCAATGGGAGAATTGGACAGAATTGGGATTGAGGAGAGACGGGCCGGTGAATCGAACGATTCACCGGCCTGATGGCCCAAGTATGGGGCGCTACTCCTTGACTCGCTCCTTTGCGCCCTTCATTTCGCCCTTTGCCCGCTCCTTACCGCCCTTCGCTTTGCCTTTCGCCCGTTCGCCGGCCGCCTTCATGTCATTTCCCTTCATGTCCTCCACGGCCCCTTTGACCTGACCTTTCCCCTCCTCGACCGCGCCCTTCATCTCGCCTTTCATTTCTTCCATCTTGGCGCCCGTTTCACCCGCATAGGAAACGCCGCCGATCGCAAGCACCGCGAATATTGCTGAGGCCGCAAGCATGATCCTGCTCCGAGTCATACCTCACCATCCTCTGCTAAAGGTTGATTTGGCCACACGGCATTGTCATCCGGCACAAAAGCCTGATCAATAGGGCCGAACGGCGGGACATCGGCGAGACTACGGGAGGGGAATACGGTCCTTGTTTCCCTTCAGCCACTGATCGAATGTTTGCATCGACGGATACAATGACCGGGCGACGGCCGGATCACGGGCCTGGCAAAAATCCTTATTGAAGTCCCGCTTGAACTGAAACATATTGCCCGCCTCCTCCGCTGCGGCAACTCCAAAGGAGCGGTACACCTCGGGCGTGACGTCCTGATAGCGGATTTCCTGACCCAACGCTCTCCCCAGTGAGGCCGCCATTTGGGCGCCGGTCAAATGCTCGCCGGCAAGCCCAAGCGTTTTCCCGATCTGATCTTCTCCTCGCTTGAAGATCGCCAGGGCACAAGGACCGATATTTTCAGCCGCAATCCCCGGGAGTTTCTTATCGCTCATGGGAAAGGTGATCGCGAGCATTCCATCCGGACCTTTCTTGGGCCCCATGCCGAAATAGATGAAGTTCTCCCAATAAAAGGAGGTCAAGAGAAAGGTCGTCGGCACACCGAGCTCGGCGAAGAACTTGTCCGCTTCTCCCTTGGCATCGAAGTGCGGCACCTTGTAGCGGCCCATCAGCGTGGGCATACGCTCATCGTTCAGCGGCATCCAGCGTCTGGTATCTTCCAAGGTC
>DATFFC010000159.1:0-10273 GCA_035250505.1 Nitrospiraceae bacterium
CCTGTTAGGCCCGTTCTACAACCATGAACGATATCGCCGTTCGCGTCGACAATCTATCGAAGCAGTATCGAATCGCCGTGGGAGTCCGCCATGATACCCTGCGCGATCAGCTGACTCACGGCGTGCGATCGTTGTTCAGCGGGCGTGCCGGGCTCAGGGGTTTGAGCGTCCGGACATTCCAAGCGCTGGACAACGTATCGTTTGAAATCAAGCAAGGGGAGGTGTTCGGAATCATCGGCCACAATGGAGCGGGCAAGAGTACCTTGCTCAAGATCCTCTCGCGGATCACCGAGCCGACTACGGGAAGTGCGGATCTGTATGGGCGGGTCAGCTCGCTCTTGGAGGTCGGCACGGGATTCCACCCTGAATTGACCGGCCGAGAGAATATCTACCTGAACGCGGCGATGTTGGGCATGCGGCAGGCGGAGATCGCGCGGCGATTCGACGAGATCATTGAATTCTCCGGAGTCGGCGAATTCCTCGACACGCCGGTCAAACGGTATTCCAGCGGGATGTATGTGCGACTGGCGTTTTCCGTCGCCGCGCATCTCGAGCCGGAGATCTTGATCGTCGACGAAGTGTTGGCGGTAGGGGATTCGAGTTTCCAGCAAAAATGCCTCGGTAAAATGGAACAGGTGAGCCGGGGCGGTCGCACGGTCCTTATCGTCAGCCATAATCTGCCGGTCATCGAGAATCTATGTCGGCGCGCGCTGCTTTTGTCCCACGGTCGGATTGCGAAGATCGGCGAGGCCAAGATGGTGGTCGAGTCCTATGCCGGCATGAACTCGGACATGTTGCATAGTCCGATCAGCGAACGGACGGATCGGCAGGGCAAGGGAGAGATTGTGGCCACGGGCATCGACCTGCTCGACGCCGGGGGCAAACGGATGGCGTCCGCCATTTGCGGCCGCGACACGATATTCCGATGGCATTACCGGTGCCGGCCGGGAACGGTGTTCCGGAAGTGCCGGGTGGGACTCTCGGTGCACGATAAAACCGGGGCGCCCTTTTTTCTTATGTCTACGGAATTGGTCGATTCCACGCCGCTGGAGCTTCGGGGAGAAGGGTTCATCGATTTCACATTGCCCGAATTGCCGCTGTCGGGCGGACTCTATCACATCATGTCCTATGTCGAGAGTGATCGCGACATCCAGGATTGGGTTCACAATGCCGCGCTCCTGCCGGTAGTCGACGGCGACTTCTACGGTACGGGCAAAGCCTACCCGCCCGGCTGGCAAGGCAAATGTGTCTTGGTCAAATACCAGTGGAGGGTGACCGAAACGCAATCTACCGCGGCGAAACGCGCGCACCGCTGAGTCGCGCGCGACCACATCGGATTGACCCAAAACCGGCTATGGATACACCCGTCGCCTTCTTCATCTTCAATCGGCCGGATACCACCGCGCGCGTATTTTCCCAGATCGCGCGAGCCGCTCCGTCCCAACTGTTCCTCATTGCCGATGGACCGCGACAGGACCGTCCGACCGATGCCGATCAATGCGCGGCCACCCGGCGTGTGGTCGAACGGATCGACTGGCCGTGCCGGGTCCGTACAAATTTCGCCCCCGGCAATATGGGTTGCACCCGGCGGATGGCGACCGGCATCAGTTGGGTGTTCGAGCAGGTCGATGAAGCGATTATTCTTGAAGATGACTGTCTGCCCGATCCGACCTTCTTCCGGTTCTGCGGGGACCTGCTCGCACGATACCGCCATGAGCCGAGAGTCATGCAAATCGGAGGGTTCACTATTCCGCTGGATCGACGCACGAAGGCGTTCAGCTACTATTTCTCCCGGTTCGCGACGAACTGGGGTTGGGCCACCTGGCGGAGGGCCTGGCAACATTATGATCTAGGAGTCAAGGAATGGCCGGCCTTGAGAGACACGTCGTGGTTGCTCGACATCGTCGAACATCCGAGCATCGTGGCGTCATGGGTTCGGATGTTGGATCTTGCCCATCGTCACGAGTTGGGGACATGGGACTATCAGTGGGTGTTTGCCTGCTGGAGACAACGCGGGCTTTCCATTCAGCCGACGGTGTCCATGATCACCAATTTGGGTTTCGGCGACCGGGCGACCCACACGCGTTCGACCTGCCATGATCCTCGCGCCGACGTCACAGCGGCGCCCATGCCGTTTCCGTTGCGACATCCGGAGAGATTCGCGGAGAGTCCGACGGCGGATCGAATGTATAAGCGGTACGTCATGCTGCCGTCCGCCTCTGATCAAGGATTCATCACACGCATGTACAAAAAGTGGTGGGAATTCAAAGGGGCTCATCCTTCGTTCAGGAGTTGGAAGACTTTCTCACACCGTCTGCGCGAAAAGGCCCGCTTGTCTCTCTAGGCAAAATATCCCGTCCCCGCCGACTTGTCGCATAGTGCGACAAGGACGCCGGCGAGATCAAGGGTTGTCCCTAGTGGTGGGCATCCCCGATTGTACGCTATAGTGCCATATTCCATTCAACGATCCCTATTGAGAAGAGACGGGCTGGTATGCCCTACGCAGAAACACTGCCGCCTTCCTACAAACATCTTCCCGAGCCGGCCGAACAGCCGCCGTTCGACGGCGAGCGCGGCATGCGCGTGGTTCATCTCAGCACCTATGATGTCATAGGCGGCGCCGGGCGCGCCGCCTATCGGATCCACAGCGGGTTGCGGGAGGCGGGTATTCATTCTTCCATGTTCGTCCGGGAAGCCCGCACGAAAGATCAGTCGGTCATCACATTCGATCCTTCCCAGACGCTCTACCGCCGCGTCGCGCGGCGCATCAGGCGGGAACAGATTCAACGCAAACTGCACCGATCCGTCCCCGCCGGTAACCGGAAGTTCGAACCGTTCCGGTACGATCGCTCGGAGTATGGAACGGATGTAATCGCTCAGATCCCGGACTGCGACGTCGTCAATTTGCATTGGGTCGTGGATTTTGTCGACTACCCGTCCTTCTTTGAATCACTGCCCGAACGGAAGCGCGTCGTCTGGACGCTCCATGACATGAACCCGTTCACCGGCGGCTGTCATTACGATCTCGGTTGTGGCCGCCACCTCACCAGATGCCATCAATGTCCTCAACTCCAGTCGCAAGAGGACGACGACTTATCGGCCCAGATCTGGGATCGGAAGAAGGTGCTGTTCGAGCGCATCGCCCCGAGTCGACTTCACATTGCCACGCCGAGTTCCTGGCTCGCCGAGGAGGTGAAGCGAAGTCCGCTGCTCAACCGGTTTCCGGTGACCGTCATTCCGAACGGCATCAATCTGGAGGATTTTGCGCCGCGGAACAAGCAAAGCGCCCGCGATGTGTTCGGCATCCCGCAGCAGTCCAAGGTCGTGCTGTTTGTCGCGGACGGATTGCCGCTGTACCGCAAGGGATTTGGAGTGCTGGCCGAAGCGCTCGAGCGAGTCGGACAAAGGATTCCCAACGTCTGTCTCGTCTGTGTCGGACACAATGATCCGCCTCCCGGTCTGCGTGTGCCCTGGATTCACCTCGGGTATGTGGGTAATGACCGCCTGCTCTCCAATATTTACAGCGCAGCGGACGTGTTTGTGATTCCCTCCTTTCAGGACAATCTCCCGAACACCGTCCTGGAATCGATGGCCTGCGGCACGCCGGTGGCGGGTTTTTCAGTCGGCGGCATTCCCGACATGGTGCAACATGGAAAGACCGGCTTGTTAGCCCCGCCGTTTGATGCGCTTTCTCTGGGTACCGCCATCACAGAGTTGCTGAAAAACACCGAACGACGGCTTACTTTTAGTTCGAATTGCCGCCGCGTGGCGGTGCATCGCTTCTCCGTAGCCCGTCAAGCCGTTCTGTATTACGAGTTGTATAAGAACGTCTTGCAGTACGACGCATAACTCCTTATACAGGCCACCATGGTGACCGCCCGCGGCTACGCGGCTCAGACCGCGCGATCCCCGCTGAAACCGTTCTCATTCTCTCGGCGCGATGTCGGTCCGGACGACGTGCTGATCCGGATCGAGTACTGCGGCATTTGCCATTCCGACGTCCATCAAACCAGAGACGAGTGGGGCGGCGCCATTTTCCCGATGGTCCCGGGCCATGAGATTATCGGCACTGCGGTGCAGATCGGGCGCGACGTCACGGTCATTCGCCAGGGACAACGCGTCGGGGTGGGATGCATTGTCGATTCTTGCCGGACGTGTGATCAATGCCGGAAAGGATTGGAGCAGTATTGCGACGGGCCGCTCGTCTTCACATACAACAGTGTGGAAAAGGACGGCAAGACCCCCACCTATGGAGGCTACTCGGATCATGTAGTCGTCGATCAGCGGTATGTGTTGCGGATCCCTCACGGGATGCCATCCGAGCGGGCCGCGCCATTGCTGTGTGCAGGCATCACGACTTATTCCCCGCTCCGGCATTGGGGTGTGGGAAAGGGCCAGCGACTCGGCGTGGTGGGGCTCGGGGGTCTCGGCCATATGGCGGTCAAGATCGGCGCAGCACTCGGTGCGGAGGTCACCGTGTTCAGCCGGTCCGCGGGGAAAGAGGAAGATGCTGCCCGCTTGGGCGCCGCGAGTTTCCAGGTGGCTTCGGACAAGAAAGCCATGGCCGCATTGGCTCGGAAATTTGATGCGATTCTCGATACCGTATCGGCCTCCCACGATTACGGCATGTATCTCGACTCGTTGAAAACCGACGGGACGTTCATTCTGGTCGGGGCGCCGGAACATCCCTTATCGGTCGGAGCGTTTCACCTGCTCAACCAGCGCCGGCGGCTTGTCGGGTCCAATATCGGCGGGATCCACGAAACACAAGAGATGCTCGACTTCTGCGCCGAACGTGACTGTCTGGCGGATGTGGAAGTCATCCCCATCCAACAGGTGAATGAGGCCTATGAGCGCATGTTGCGCAGCGACGTCCGCTATCGGTTCGTCATCGATATGAACAGCCTTCGTTAACGAGACCCCGCATCTCCCCACTCCCTAGCGGATTCTACCAAATCCGACGCCTGTGTAGCCGGGCCAAACGCCGGTTGGCCCGAAATTTCTGCGTCAAAGTCGTCGATCGGCTGGACAAGATGATGATCGCCAGGCACACTTTGAGCAGATCGTGATGACGCTCAATCGATGAAACCATCCTGCGCAGCGAGGGCCGATGGACAACAGATTCGTCGTGACTACCGGTGGACTTCATTCGAGTATTTTTGATATGGTGTGGACCCCAATGGGAGCTTTAGCATCTCTCCTGGCCCCCTTCTTGGGAATAATCCTGACAGCTCGGCGTCTCAGGACCGGCGTGATGCTTGGTTGGTGTGTCTGGCTGTGTCTGCCGGGTGCCGGCTTCGCCCATCCGTCCAATGATCTGTACCGGCAAGCCAAAGCCGCCACGGTCCTGATTGTCGGCATCGACGACGACACCCAATCTCTCTCGTTCGGCAGCGGTGTCTTTGTGTCGGGGGATGGACTCGTCCTGACCAATGCCCACGTGATCAAGGATGCGACCCGGCTGTTTATCTACAGCCAAACTCAGGACGTCGATACGCAGCCCGAGATTTTGGCGGTTGAGCCCGATTGGGATCTGGCGGCGCTGCGGGTTGCCGCTTCGCGTCCGACTCCGTTTTTATCCATTGTGAAGGACGCGGCCGAAGAAGGAGACAATGCGATCGCAGTCGGATATCCCCGGTTGCCCGATGTGCTGCGGATGGGACTGACGATCCATCCTACCGTCTTTCCCGTCACGGTCACCGGTGAGGCGATGGGACGGTCGCGAACGACCGGACAGCCCATTCCATTCGCCCAGATCACCGGGTTCATGAACGCCGGGAGCAGCGGCGGGCCGCTGGTTCTCGCGGAGACCGGCGAAATCGCAGGTCTCGTGGTGCATTCCGTACCGTATCTGGAACGGAGCAAGAACCATCAAGGAGAAGTCATCGGAACCGTGATGTTGCGAGCGGGACTCAGCTACTGCATCCCAGCAAGCCTGTTGCGGACCTGGCTTGAAAAATCTCATCTGAGCTTTACGGAGGGTCCGCACCGGCAGCCCGGTCCCGCGAAGGGCTCTTCAGGGCGCCAAGCGGCGACGTTCGCCGCCACCGCCCATCTGTTGCACGCGATGGCCTCGGTCCTTCATGGAGATTCCGACTTACTTGATCTTTCGATCCATCATTACGAGGCGTCCCTCAGGCTTGACCCGGAACGAGCGGACGTCCTGCGAGATCTCGCGCTCGCATGGGTCGGGAAGAATGATCTGGAGAGGGCCCGTACTGCTTTTGAGCGGGCGCTCACCCTCACACCCAATGACCCGGCGCTTCTGACGGATGCCGCCGATCTCCGGCGCCGGATGAACATGGCGGAGGCCGCTGCGAGCTTGTATCGGGCGGCGCTTCATCAGGACGCCTGTTTTGCCCGCGCCTCGTTTGGGCTGGGGGTCGTGCTGAAGGGACAAGGTCAGCTGGACGAAGCGGCGGAATCGTTCCGACGGCTGGCGCAATGTCCGCCGTCCTCCTCCTCCTTTGCGGCGTACCGGTTGGGGTTGGAATTGGAGCAGCAGGGCCAACAATCGACGGCGCTGCACGTCTGGAATAATTTCTTGCGCCGTGCCGATCGGCTCCCGTCGAATGAGTTGCCCATCTTGACCAAGATCCGCCAGCGCGCTTCTCAACTACGGGCCTCGGTCGAAACGTCCGACGCAGGCTCCTCCGTCGCCGTCCACCCGGCTTCCCACACCCAGTAGGCGGCGCAGGCCGCCGGTCCAGTGCGATTCTAGGATTCGCGCGACGTCCGGCCTATTCTCGGATTGTCTACCACCCCAATTGCCACCGGTGGCCGTATCGTTCCACTAAGGCGTCGGCCTCGCGCGGTCCCCAGGTTGCGGCCGTATAGAAATAGAGGGATTTCTCGCCTTTTAAAAGGGGATCGTACAGCCGCCAGGCCGATTCCGTGAACTCGGCGCTCACGAACAGGGTTTGATCGCCGATCATGACGTCCCGCAGCAATGTCTCGTACGCTTCCGGCAACTGACCGAAGGCGGTCTCATAGTCGAATTGCAAGGCATGGTTCGTCATCCGAAACGGCCGGCCGGGAGATTTGACGGAAAAGCACAATGAGAATCCTTCGCTGGGTTGCAGTGTGATCAGCAACTTGTTCTGCGCGATACTGTCCGCTTCCAACGATGGAAAGACTTGCGTGGGAGCTTCACGAAACATGACCGCGATCTGGGTCAGTTTTCGAGGCAGTCGCTTCCCGGTCCTCAAATAAAACGGGACTCCCTTCCAGCGCCAGTTGTTGATATCGATCTTCAGCGCGGCATAGGTGTCGGTGGTTGAGTCGGACGGCACTCCCGGCTCCTCGCGATAACCTTTGATCGAATGGCCGGCAATCTGCCAGGCGGTGTATTGCCCATACACCACATTGTCCTGCGTCACCGGCGTCACGGCCTGCAAGACTTTCAGTTTCTCAGCCCGAATGTCGCTCGAGGCGAACGAGGTCGGCACTTCCATGGCAACCACCGCCATGAGTTGCGTCAAATGATTTTGGATCATATCGCGCAGGGCTCCGGAGTCCTGGTAATAGGATCCTCGATGTTCAACGCCGAGATCCTCAGCCACGGTGATCTGGACGTTCTCGATGCTGTTGCGATTCCAGAGCGATTCGAAGATGGGGTTGGCGAAACGGAACGCCAAGAGATTCTGCACTGTCTCCTTGCCGAGATAGTGATCGATGCGATAGATCTGGCTTTCATCCAGATAGCGATGGAGCAGCGTGTTCAACGTTCGAGACGAGGGAAAATCGTGGCCGAACGGCTTCTCCACCACCACGCGAGTCCATCCGTGGCTCTTCAGCAAGCCGACTTGGTCCAGTGATTCAATGACTTCCGGCACGGTATGAGGCGGCAGGGCCAGGTAGAACACACGGTTTTCGGGCATGCCGTTGATTTTTTCGACCTGCCGGATATAGGACGCCAACGCGGCATAGTCTTCATTCGTTCCTTTTCGCAACGTCTGATAGTACAAGCGCCGTTCGCACCACTCACGTAGATCCTTCTCGTTTCGCGAGCCGGCTTTCTGTAACCCCTCGTAGGCCCACAGTCGAAATCCATCCTCTCCCATTTCGGGCAGGGCCGCCCCCACGATGAGGCTCTGCTGTTTTTCGAGAACGCCGTAATTCCGTAAATGATAGAGTGCCGGCAACAGCTTCCGCCTGGACAAATCGCCGGTCGCGCCCAGAATCACGAAGACATGCGGCTCTACGGATTGATCGCGCTGCTGATCCATGGTCTCTTCATCTTTTGTTAGGCCGGTCGTTGAAGTCGTGTGCGATCGAATAGGGAGATTTCTCCCGCTGCCTCAGTCGCGCAGGCCCTTTACGAGAATCCTATTTCAGACAGGCTACTGTCGGCGGAATGTCGTGTCAATGCGGGAAAGCGGCTCTGATATGATGGCGGCGCGACCCTATCCGAGTGTAGTCTTACACTCACAATAGAGGCATATTGAGGTGCTTTCAAAATGAATGTGGGCAAGATAACTATCGCAGGAGTCAGCATGGATACTGCCTATGTTACGACCAAGGGACAGCTTGTCATCCCGGGGCGGATTCGTCGCAAGGTCCACGGCGCGAAGAATGCGCGACGCGACGGCTAAGGAGCGTCATGTCTGCGTACGGTGCGAGACGGTGAGCGCCCAGTGTTTTCGTCCCTTTTGTGGACACCGGCGAGTCGGTGAGCCGGCCGTGCCTTGTGAGAGCCCAATGTCTTCCCAGAACAAAGCTGGAGGTCCTTTTCAACGTCCCGCGAAGAAATACATCCATGGCATGTCTGGCATGCTCAAGAGCGTCAGGTCCGTGACCGAAGAATTGCTGCAAGAGCGGAAGAAAGACCGAGCGCGGGAGCAGCGCAGGCTTGCAAAGCGCCGCGCTCGATAGGGCACGCCACCGGATCGTCTTTTGGGGAAAAGGCCATGAAAAGGATGTTCTATTCCTTGAGCAAGCAGTGGACAAAAAACATATAATAAATTCATGAGTTTTCCTTCTTGAGTCCCTTCAGATCCTTACTTATTCTCTTAATCTCTTCCTCAAGCCCAAGTTTGAAGATGTCGTTTACTTCATCGAGCACGAACAGAAAATAAACTGATGTGGTAGTCCAAATCCTCTCGATGTCTTTCATTGAGGAGTTCTTGAAAGAGAGCCCGTTTTGGTCGTCAAAGTGCATGAAATCAGTCACGCCGTTAGGTCCTGTATGTGCAAGCTCTGACAATTGGTAGTAGACAAAGTCATAGTGCCAACTGAGGCCTACCTCTTCCGCCATATCCTTTATTGACAGACCAGACCATTTGTACTTATCAGAGTATTTCTTTCTGATTCGCTCATATTCTGCTCTGTCTTTCGCCCTGGCTTCAGGACTTTTCGATGCCAGTATTTTCTGCCGCCATGGATCTTCAGGTTCTTTAGCCAATGTTTCGTGCAACCGCTCCTTAAGAATAACTCCAAATTCAGCATAGAGAAGCGCCCGTTCATCACTGGCCTTTGACATGTATAGAAGAGTCACAACTAGGTCGAACAGGGATCGAGCGAGGATTCCAGCGTCTTCAGTAAAGCAATGCTTGCACAGCAAGTGGATACTACGAAACGTCTTGTACGATTTCCCAAAAAAGTAAAGAACCAAAACCTTATAAAGGTTCTTCTCCAAGCTTGTAATGGATTCTTCGATCTTTGAAACCACATTGCCAAATCGTCCGTAGAGATCATCTATATCCATACCAATCTCCAACAGGTTGCGGATTGCATGAATGATCGAAGACCGCGGCGTAATCCGACCTCTGCGTCTCGGATAGAACAGATGCGCGGTGAGGCTCGCGACTTGGCGTCGTCGCTGGTCGGACACTCATGTTGGCACGCGCTGCGACGGCATCATGGCGCTGCGCCGTAGCCATTTGTGAGGATGGTGTACCTGCGTCGCGAATTGCGCAAAGGCTCGGGATCCGCACTTGCTGAGCAAATGCGGTCGCGGCCAGCGACGCCGAGGACTGTCCGAAGTTCCGTTCGAGCATGGGCTCGGAATGGAACAAGTTTCGCAGGCGAGCAGATGGGAAGCTTACGTGCGGTCGAGCCGGAGCGCTGAGCAGCGCAGCGTACACCATCCTCACTTTCCAATCTTCGCCACTTCCCCGAAATACCGTGCGAACGCCTTCATGCCGCCGGAGGCTTGTCCCCAATCGTAATATTCATTCGGTGCATGATAGCCGTGCTCGGGCAGACTGAGACCCAGGAAGAGAATCGGTACTTTCCACGCCCGCTGCATGCTCACCACGGCGCCGATCGAGCC
>DATFFC010000160.1:0-6515 GCA_035250505.1 Nitrospiraceae bacterium
CGTCACACGGCATTTCCGGGCGGGCAAGCGCCGGCTCATCGACCTCCTGCTTCGTCATTCAAGCCAGAATCTCGCCGGGTTGCAGTCGGACCTCACGGCCCTGATCGAGGAGCAGCAACGCCGGACCGATCACCGGCCGCAAGCTGAACCCCGGCCCCGGTCTCACGGTCCCTCGGCGGGCAGAGACCGCCGGGCTGCCAAGGCCCCCGAAGCGGACCATCATCACGAACCGCCGGTCTCACTGCATGCCTGGCTCGAGGGTCTTGGAGTGCCGACCCCCCAAGAATTTGTCCCTGATCCCTGGCAGACGGAGGCTTTGGCACGACTCACGGACACCGATGTCATTGTCAGCGTTCCGACTGGGAGCGGCAAAACCTATGTCGCGATCGAGGCGGCGCGTCGGGCCATGGAGGACAACCGGACCGTCATCTACACCTCGCCGCTCAAGGCGCTGTCAAATACCAAGTACACGGAATTTTCCAAGCTGTTTGGGACGGACCGTGTAGGTATTCTCACGGGGGATCGCCGCGAAAATGCGCAAGCCCCACTGCTCATCATGACGACCGAAATCCTGCGCAATCTTTTGTACGATGCGGCCGGAGGAGAGATCGACGTCCGCCTGGATACCATGGGACTCGTGATTCTGGATGAATCCCAGTACCTGGCCGATCCGGAGCGCGGAGTCGTCTGGGAGGAAACCCTCATCTTCTGCCCCAATCAGGCACGCTTGCTGCTGCTCTCCGCCTCCATCGGCAATCCGCAGGATATCGCCGATTGGCTCACTTCGATCCGATCGACCCCATGCCATTTGGTGCGCCACGCGCGCCGATCCGTCCCGCTTCGAGCCGGATACCTGCATCCCAATGGAAAATTGACCCCCCTGTTCAGGACGGTCGGCATTCCTCATGGCCAGCCGAATCTGCTGCACCCGGAAGCACGTCGCCTCTTTGCAGAGTATGAAGAAGAGACGCTCCCATCGCGAGGAAGGTAGCACCGGTATGACTTACATTTAGAACTGGTAGGTGAGGCTCACCGTCGGGCCGTGCCGGAGAGTTTCAAATTCGTTCAGATTCGCGTTTAGCGTTGATCCATCGGGTCCATAAACCTTCCAATCCCCGTCCGTCACCCTGGTCCACCAGAGTCGATAGCCTCCGGTTAAATAGAGCCGTTGCACGAGCATGACGCGCAGGTTGATGTCGGCATTGGTCCCGATTCCAACCCCCGTCATCTTGAAGCTGGGGTCTTGTCCCAGATCCGTGCGAAGGTGATGGACATCCTCATTATTGAGCCAGGTGAGGAGAAAAGCGGCCTTGGCATCAACCTCCACTCGCGGCAGGAGTTGGTAGCGTATTTCTCCGCCAACTACTTTCAATGACGTCCAGTGCACGGTGTTGGTGATAACCGTCTGGCCTTTGAGGCCGCTCGTGCCCGCAGGAGGACAACGGAAGTCGAGGTCCGACGACGAGGTTGTGGTGCACTCGACCTGAAGGAGGCTGTTCGCGACCAATTTTTCGCGCCAATACTGAAACCCCACGAACACATCGACAAATCCTTTGTTATTGTGGAACTCATGGGCCAGTAGCCCGATATCGGCGTTGACGTACCACATATCGTCTCCGCCGATATCGCTGAACGTCCGGGAGAACCGATGTGCTCCGCTTACGGAGGCGCCCTTGTTGGCGGCTCCCTGCGGGCTGAGGAAATCGTCGTCCGTCAACCGCCCCCCGCCGATCGCCGCCCATCCGAAATTGCCCCGCAAGAAGAACCGATGCTTGAACCGAACTTTCGCCCCGAGCTCAATCACGTTCGTTCCCACATCCTCATACTTCAGTTTCGAAGTGGGATTTCCCAGATCCGGGTTGAGACGGGAGGCATCATGGCTCCATTCGGTCCTGCCTTGCGTAAACCATCCGGTGACTCCGACCTCAATACTCTGGACCAAACGATCCTGGGCCGGCGGGGTTTCCGCTTGCGCCCCGTCGATGAAACCTCCAGCGGATAGGATGACAAGCAGCCCGATGATCGTCCGAGGCCCTATGCAGGTCATTGATCGCTCTTTCGCTGAAGTTCTCGGTCAGCCGCGGTGTTCCTTCGTCCATTCAAGTCACAGATCGGGCGAATACCCCTGGGCCATGGTAAGTACGTAATTTGTATCGTCGAGACGAACTTCAGATACCTCATGACCTTGGAGAGGGTCAACAATTATTTTCCCCACGAACTGATCTTGCGGGCGCGGCCTCTGCACACCAGGCCATCCCATTAGGGGATGTCCACCGGCACTATTTTTGTACAACCGCGTGCCGGTAACCTACATTTTTCAATTCGGGCCCCGGACACCATCTCAGACACCCGCGCCACTGTTTTGTCCTCCGGCCACCGAATATTTCTTGACCGCTGCGCCGTTCTTCCACTATGGTCGCACCCTCACACACCACCTAAGGGACATCACGGGGGCACGATTGTCTTCTTGCACCCGGAGGAATCTCCTACGTGCTAACAAGCACCTGCGGCGATGGCATGGCAGTTGCTCATGAACGGCTTTGTACTCAGGCTTCGTATCACCATTCTTGAGAGGAGCGGTTCATGAAGTTGGGTCTTCTATCCGGAGCGCAAGAGTTTTTGTACCGGTCTCGGCGGAAGCCGGAACGGACTTTGGTTCGCGTATCCATGCTTACGACACTCTTCATCGGTGGCTTCGCTGCGTCGGCACTCGCGCAGAATATTCAGGCGTCGCCGGCGGCGCTGTCCGCGACCGTCGTCAAAGGTCAAAGTGCGACGCTGACTCTGAATCTTCAGAAGGCCGGGACGGCCCAGCACGTCTGGGAGCCGAAGACGAGTGTCGGCTGGATCTCGTTGTCGCCGGGCTACGGCAGCAGTAACACGATCACCACCGAGCGCGATCAACTACGGCTGACCATCAATTCGTCCGCCATGGCTCTCGGCACCCATTCCGGCGTAGTCTATATTTGGGAATCGGGTCCTGGGGTGTCCCGGATGACTTCTGTGCCCGTCAACGTGACGGTCTCGCAAACCGGCACGACCACTCCACCGTCGGCGCCGCCACCCACGCCCACATCGCCTCCCCCGGCGTCACCGCCGCCGGCTTCGCCGCCGCCCCCGCCGACGAGTTCATTGAACTCGAGGATCACGGCGTTCCCCGCGGCGCTGTCGGCGACTGTCGTCAAAGGTCAAAGTACGACGCTCACCGTGAATCTACAGAAGACCGGGCCCGCTCAGCATGTCTGGGAACCCAAAACGAGCGTAACGTGGATCAGCATGTCACCGGGCTATGGCAGCAGCAATACGATCACGACCGAGCGCGATACCATACGAGTCTCCATTAACAGCTCCGGCATGCCGCTCGGGACGAACTCCGGTATGGTCTATATCTGGGAATCGGGTCCCGGCGTGTCCCGGGTGATAACCGTGCCGGTCACTGTCACGGTGTCTCAAACCGGCACGACCACTCCTCCATCGTCGCCCCCAACGCCGGTCGGCGGTGTCACTCCCCCACCGCCTCCGCCACCGCCTCCGCCGCCGCCACCGACAAACCGAATTGCGACCGTGACATGGGGTGCCAACGGCGAGGCCGATCTGGGTGGATACAAACTCTACGTGGGAACCTCCTCGGGCGTCTACAGCCGCACACTCGATGTCGGGAAGGTCACGTCCTATTCTATTTCGTTGCCGAAAGGGGTCACTTACTTCTTTGCCGTCACGGCGTATGACAAGTCCGGGAATGAAAGCCGGCGTTCATCAGAAGTGAGCAAAAGCCTCTATTGAACCGATTGAACCGATGATAGCGTTGACTTGACCGCCTTCCTCGAAGACCTGTATAACGAGCGCTGCCTTGCGCTTCCCTTCAGAAGCGCAAGGCATTTTGCGCCCGTAGCTCAATGGATAGAGCACCAGACTACGGATCTGGGGGTTACAGGTTCAAGTCCTGTCGGGCGCGCCACACCGCACTTCGTGTGGGCCGCCGGCTCATCGGGCGTCAGCCATCTTCCTTGCGCCGGCGGAGAAATACCTTAATTTGACTCTCTCATCATCTCCCCGACAGCGGAGCTTCAACGGAAGTTCGCCTCCACCGCTTCCGACGCCGTTCGATGAATTGTTTGTGCCACACCGCACTTCGTATGAGCTGCTCATCGGGCATAGCCATCTTTCCTGCATCGCGGCGGATTCGACCCTTAGTTTTGATCCCTCACCGCGCTCCCTTTGCGATAACGCAACCTGTCGCACCTGAGGGTTGAATTCACGGCACGGCATTCAAAGAAAGACTCCCGACCCCTTTGTTTTACTCGACCCCTTTGTTTTACTCGCTAAGAGTCCCCGGGCGTCTCTGTCACAGATGAGACTATTTATGAATCGGAAGAGTTGTTGACTGAGATTTTAACCACCACGACGCCTGCGATGCGGGTCCTCCGACAAACCTTTATTGATTGCAGCGGGAAGTAGCATCCCGCTTTTCACTGCGATGACGACAGCATTTATAAGATCATCGGTATAGAGCTTCTTCTTGATCTGCTGGAAATGCTGACGGACCGTACGCTCACTGATCCCTTCGACCGACGCAATCTGTTTAGTAATCTCTCCCATTGCGCGCCGCTCAAGAACAGCCGTCTCGCGCTTTGTAAGCAGTGTACGTGGATAGGCACGCTGGCTCGCCTGGACCAGCAATTGAACAATTGACTTGAATTGCTGGAGATGCGCTCTTCCACTCGCTGCAGACGGCATGGCAGCCGCAAACAATACGTAGTAGTTTGGGCTAGCGGACCCCCCGCACAGCGAATACTGGGCACCGGCCTGCTTCATCCGCCTCAGCAGTTCAGGATCGAATTGGCCCTTCAGAGGCTTCACGGCATCGCACCATAGAATTGTTCGCTTTGTCCGAAGCCATTCCAGAAACAAAGGACTGGTCCATAATGCGCCGGTCGTGAGGCGCCAGCGAATCAGGTCACGGGAAAACCCCTGATTAAAGATAAAGCGGAGGGTCGTGCGCGAGGGATAGCCCCACAAGCCGACGAACTTCCTGTAAGGAATCAACACCTGCAAGTGCTTCAGGAGCTTACGAAATTGCTCTGGGGTGTGACATCGACGCGCCTCCGTCTTCAGCTCCGCAAGAGCGGCACCACGATCAGAAGAACAAGAAAGTCTACCAATCTTCGAGGCAGCTTGAGCGCCTCGCTTGGCATTTGAAACGGGTAAGACGGCGTTGGAAACCATTTCTCACCTCATTCCTGCAAGAGAAGCATACCTCCTATTTTGCCAGCTTGTCACTAGGTGAAGATTCCGATAAACCACCTGAATACTGTATGGCGGTTCCTGGGGACCAGACCCCGGAAAAGCTATCCTCTTAATCTTTTGAAAGTGGTTCCATATCACGTCTCATCGTCGTGATCTAGTAAGGTTCGGTGGCGAGTTGGAGGCCCACATGGGGTAGCGCCTGGCCATACGGTGCAGTTTTATCGAGACGAGCGATTTTTGATCGACACAATCACTGCCTTCATCAAAATTGGTCTCGACCTCAATGAGACTGTCCTGGTGATTCTGACCGCACAACATCGTAGGGAACTCTATACGACTTTGACCGATGATGAGCTACGGAATGACAAGCTGCGGTTCTTTGATGCAGCAGACACCTTAATGCTATTCATGGTCGAGGACAGGCCGAATGAATCGCAATTCATGCATGGGATGGAAACGATCCTTCGCCGAGCTGGTGACAACGGCCAGACTCGCGTATTTGGGGAACTGGTGGCGTTACTCTACACGGAAGGCAAAGCCGCCGCGGCCTTGCGGCTTGAGGAGTTGTGGAACATCTTAGTAATAAGGCACCGCTTTCCTCTGTTGTGTGCATATCCATTGTCTGCGTTGGTTGAGTTAGACCTGGGGAATCCGACAAGGGTCTGCCAGCTTCATTGGCACGTGCAGATTCAACCCTAACCCTTGGTACCGGTACCCGCGCAGGAAGCCGGGGGGCCGGGTCGTCCCCAAGGGTTCCCCCGGGGGGTGATCTGCGAGATGGGAGTATCTAGGCGCGCCTGGTCGCCGCAGCAGGTTTCGCGCTCGACAGGCTGCCTTGACACCACGAGGCCAACAGCCCAGCCATGACTCCCGTCACCAGCGTCACGACACCAATCCCAACTAGACTTATGACAGCGCCGAAGGTATCGGCGACCCAACCAAACACCGTCATGCCGAGCATCGCGAACGCCATGACCCCTGTATTGAACACGCCAAATACGCGGGCCAGCAAGTCTTTCGGCGTCATCTCCTGTAGCGTGGCCGAGACAATCGGCGTGACGAGTCCCGAGCTTCCACCAATTGCTATCAATAATAGAGCGGCCACGACTGTCACCGGACTGACAGTGAGTCCGAAAACGGCGAGACCTCCCACCATTGATGCACCGGCAATCATCCATAATCGCTCTCGGAGAGTCGGATTGTCTCTCCATGCCAACCACACCGTCGTGCCGAGGATGCCAATGCTGAGTGCCGACCAAAGCCAGCCC
>DATFFC010000161.1:0-15239 GCA_035250505.1 Nitrospiraceae bacterium
CCCGTTTTGCGGCGCGCGGCGTGACAGCATTAGCTGTCTTCAGTAGGTTTATTGAACTCATCCCGTGCCTCAGGCGACACGGATTCTGTCACAAGAAAAGGGGCTCTGATCGCCGAGCCCCGTTGACACGTTCATCGTTGACACGTTCATCGTTGACACGTACTCTTTCGACGCTACGACTGTGATCGGGTCGCTTTCAAGATCGATCAATGCCGAGAGTTGTCTTGATCGTGCCGGTGGAACGCTGGGTATGAGAGCCGCCTTCGCATGGTTATTGGTGCCGTTACTGTGTGCCGGTCCGGTCTACGCAGTAGGGGGGTGCTCCGAATGTCTCAAGGCTGCAGACGAGGAGTTAAGGGTATGCCTCGAGAACGCCATCAGCGTAGAAGACAAGAATTCATGCCAGGATAAGCAGGAAGAGCAAGCGAAGCGTTGCGAGAATAGCGAGTGCAAAGTGGAGCGAGACAATCGAGAGGCAAGTCGTGACGCCCCGTTACAGGCGCGATAGCGGCCGGCTCCTTTCCCGACGCGACGTGATCTCGCTGTTGGGAGCCGCCGGCGCACTGTGGCTGGCGGGCGGGGTGAGACCATGGCGCGTCCTCGCGGATGAGCAGGTCCCGTCTTGTATCGTGCGCCCCGAGCAAACCGAAGGCCCCTATTTCGTCGATGAGCGGTTACATCGATCCGACATCCGCTCGGACCCGGCTGATGGAGTCGTCGGACCCGGCACGCCACTGGCTCTGACACTTCATGTGTCGCGTTTGGATGGGGCCGGTTGTCGGCCTCTTCCGGGAGCGCACGTAGACATTTGGCATTGCGATGCGTTGGGCATCTACTCCGACGTACGGGATCCGGATTTCAATACCATCGGCAAAAAGTTTTTCCGTGGCTACCAGCTCACCGACGCACAGGGCCAGGCGCGGTTCGTCACCATCTATCCCGGCTGGTACGAAGGTCGGACGGTGCACATCCACTTCAAGATACGCACCGACCCTACGGCCAGGAGAAGCTTTGAATTCACCTCCCAAATGTACTTCGACGATGGACTGACGGACCGGGTCCATGCCGCTCCGCCGTATGCCGCCAGAGGACCGCGCACCGCGCGGAATCAGCATGATCGGATCTTCCGGCGCGGCGGCGATCAGCTTATGCTGGCACCGACCCCGGCGGCGGCCGGCTACGCTGCGACGTTCCCGATCGGCCTCAAGCTACCGTAAAGACCACGTGTCGGCCTTGAACGCCGAAGACGCCGTTGACGCGGCGACATGACTCTCGGTACTAGACGTCATGCAAGCCATCGCCTCCGCCGTGATGCAGCTTTGGGATACCAGTAAGTGGTCGGCCCTTATGTTGGCCGGCCTCACCTCTTTCAGTTTGTGGCCGATTGTACTGGATGCCGCTCCCGGGAATAAGACCGAGGTGATGCCCATCCAGAAAGCGGCTCCGGCGGTCGTATCCATCGAACAGACCGGCCCTGAGCTGGAATTGCGTCGACAGTTGCGCCTGAAGAACGGCGTGGCAGAACTGGCGGATTCCGCTCCAAACGTCCGCTTTTCGGAGGCACTGACGGGGCGCTTCGGCTTCATCGCCCCGACGTCGCTCGCCATGGCCCTGGTGACGCAGAGTCCCGATCTGGTGCTGGACCGTGTGCCCCCGGCCGCCAATGCCTATGAGATTCATAAGCTGGCCGACGGTAACGGTATGTTGGTGGGGTTCGTCGCGCCGGAGTTACTCCCCCAGATCACTCCTGCCGAACGGCCGCGGAATCTTCTGATCTCGCTTCACTCCAATTCTTCCGACAAAGCACCCTATATTATCGCGATTCCGCTGACGAAGCTGGCTGCCGACCGGATGCCGACGCGCCTCGATCCGAAAAAGGCCGACGGCGCCGTGGTGCTGCACATGGATTTACGCAGCACCGTCAACCGCCAGTCGACTCACGGCATGCCCTGATGGTTCGAGCTCTCATTGGCATGCCCGGCATGCTCTTCCAGCATTGAATACCGGAGCGAAGAACAACGCGAGGGCGACGCAGGAACCGATCAGGCGCGGTTCAGGCTGTGGCCATCCTCTCCCCATTCAACATTGGAGGTCGCCTGTCCCATTTCAATCGTACCGAGCAAGGTCCCATCCGGCGCAATCGTCGTTCACATCATAGGCCAGCCACGCCACGCGATGAGGATCGACATCGGAGACCTACACAGTTTTTTCGCCAGGTGAGAACGCGATGCCGTTGACCGGCGCTTCTCCCGGATCTTCGAAGGCTTCGGGAGCCCGAAGGGCGGATCGGTAAAATATCGACCGCCGATTGATTTGAACACGAGATCGTGGGGGCCGTTCAATCGATAGTCGCCGTAACGGTGGGCGAGCTTGGTGAACCTTCCGTCATCTTCGAGGCGGGCCGGGCGAGTGATTTATGGCAGGCGGTGGCGGCCAACCGGCAGTGGATGGGATCCCATAAGCTAGCAGGCCTGTCTCGCAAGCGGTTCATTGGAAAAATAATACCGGCAAAACTCGGAGAGATCCTCGCTCAGGGTCAAGTCCACGATCCCATACGGTTGATGGGTGAGTAGTGCCCATTCTGCCGCCTGTCTCGCTAAGTCGTCCGGCGTGAGGTCTTCCCGTCGAAACATATTGATCGCAGTGGTGGACAGCGTGACGGTCACCATAGTTTTGGTCTCACTATCAATGAAAACATATTCACCGCCGCATCGAAACACAAGCAGCAATCGATTGGTACTGCCGGATACCATACTCAACCTCCAATCTTCTACCATGACGCAACAAACCGTCAGCCGACCTGTCGATGGCTGCAGATCTGCTCCCAATGTAGAGAGCAATTGCCGGAATGGTCGTTTACCAGATAGGCGCATGCTGCTCCAGTACAGCAAATGACATGCCTTGATCCGAGAACGCGTATGTGTAGGAAATAACGGCACTTCTGCGGGGCGGATCGTGACTTACGTTTCTATACTCTTGTGTGCGACGTATCCAAAACTCCATAGTTGTATCTTTTTTGATGGAATCCGAGTGTATGAGATGTGGCCGGGGAATCTTTCTGATCCTGGCCCCGCGTCATCGAGCCAGTTACGACTTTCTCCACACCATCGTCACCGAATTGACCCTTGCTTGGAAACGGCTCTATCCGCTCGCCGCAATCGAATATTTTCTTTGAACCTGCTCGGATTGCGGAATCTTACAGCGGCCGCCATGCAAGCGCCGCCATATAATCGCGCAACCGTCTCGGGTCGGCATGCGGGTCGGCCAGTGCCACGTAGCCATCCGGCCTAACAAGATACAGCGCGGAGCGCAGAAGACCACGTCGCTGCATCTCCGGCTGCCACGTGAAAGGATGCAGTGGAAGCTCGAGCTCTGCGCAAACATCGGCTATGCCGCGTTGCGGTTCTCCGTACACATGAACTTGCCACATAAGGGAAGCGAGCGGGGCGAAGTTGTCTGCTTCCGGTCCCGTCTCGACCCAAGGGAGGCGATCGCCGCCTCGGACGGCCCCGGCCGTACCCACGCTCAAGGGACTACTGTGATAGTTGACGCCGATCTGCGATGCGGTCCGAAAGAAAAAGCGGCGCACCACCGCCACCTTAAAGAGCATCGGAGCGATGAGCGGGACAAGCCTGGTACGCACCCAGCGAGCGACAACGCCACGTTTCGTCACGATCGTGAACACACGATCGGTGGTCGAGACCAAGCGCCGTGCAAAGGCGATCCGCTCCGGCTCATAAGTATCGAGCAGGCCGTCCGCCGCATCTTCTTTTAATACGGCCGCAAGCTTCCATGCCAAGTTCACGGCGTCGCCGATCCCGGTGTTCATCCCCTGGCCGCCCACCGGACTGTGAATGTGGGCGGCATCCCCGAGCAGGAACGTTCGCCCCTTCCGAAAACTGGAGGCGACGCGGTGATGCACGTGATACGTCGAAAACCAATTCACCTTCGCAACGTCGAGTTTCAGGTGTTCGATGGCACGTCCCCTCACGTGATCGAAGGTGAGCACGTTCCGTTCACTATCCGGGGGTTCACGCACGGTTCCGACCAAGCGCACGCGGCCTTCTTTCTTCAGCGGAAAGACGAGGACGAAATCGGCCTCTTCAAGATCGACGTGCAGTTCTCCGTCCGTCGCCGGACCAGCCGCTTCCACGTCCGCAACGTAGAAGAGGCCCGTATAGGCTCCACCAGGAAACCCGATAGCGAGTTGTTCACGGACCGTCGACGACGCGCCGTCGCAGCCTGCGAGATAGGCGGCTTCGCAACTTTCTTCACTGCCGTCCGATTTCTTGAGCACGGCCCGCACGCTGTCCCCGTCTTGAGCAAAATGAATCAGTTCTGTCCGGCGCTCCACTGTGACCTGCAAGGCGTCTAGTTGCTCGATCAGCAGGCGCTCGTGGGCATCCTGCGGAAAGACCAGCACGAACGGATAAGGACTCAATCCTTCTCCAATCCGCTGGAACGGCACCCGCGCAGCCTTGGACCCTTTCACCCAGAAGTTGAGGCCCGCAATTTTGACGCCGCCCGCGATGAGCGCATCCGCCAATTTCACTTGGCGGTAGAACTCCAACGTGCGAACTTGTACGGCCAAAGCGCGGGACGTGGTGCCGGGCTCGGCCGCCTTGTCGATGATCCGGACCCGCACTCCGAGCTTGGTCAGCCAAAGAGCGAGCACGAGGCCGGTCGGTCCGGCCCCGACGATTAAGACAAGACGGTCGGTCATGTGATGGGTCTGGCCGGCTGATGAGCTACCCGGCGACAGGTCTTGTAATGAACGAGCAGCTATCCCGAAATGTGGATATATACCGACGGGAGCCCATGCCCGTGTAATTGATGCAGGGCACCGATCGCCGCGTGCAGGGACTCTCGTTCGGGACCATGCGTTCATCTGACATAGAGCACTCCCGGCAAATCTTTGAGATCCGCATCGCCGGTAACTATCTGAGTTTCCTGGTCTTTGCCCGTCGCATAAATAATCGCATCAGCCATACCCAGCCCATGTCGGAAGCTTATCAGCGGCTAGATACGCGAATGAGTCCGTCAATGGAATCATTTGTGTCCTGTTGAGCTGGCCTTAAAACAATAACGCAGCCTCCTCGCTTCGCTCACCTTTGATTTTCTTATACACCTTGTACACCACAATCGTCGGTGTGACGACCTCATGTCGTGACGTCCGGTGTAGCGGCTCGCAAGCGGCCCGTCGGTGAAGAATTCGATCCACCCACTCGAATCAATGAGAACCTTCACAGTCGGTCCCTCTTTTCTCGGATGCCTGTCACGGACATGCCCTTGAGCGCTCCCTTCAGCGATTTAAAGGGGACTTCAGGCACCAACGTAATGACGCCGCCCTTTTCAATAACGTGGAAACGTTGTTGCGGAGTGAGGCGGAGTTTTTCCCGTACTTCCTTGGGGATCACAACCTGAAACTTCGACGAAATCGTTGTCATCGGCATGGCTACCCGCTCCTTACGAAGTATTCAACGATGATGATTGTTTTACATGAAGCCCGTCAAGCATGGATGGACGATGTTCGGACATTCGACCACTACATGCAACGCACTGGTCACAAGACTCCGATAAAGAGTCGCCGGGATTGGTCAACCAGTCGATTGCCCGCGCTGTCTGCTGACTCTGACTCCCGCCGCCGCCATCTGGCGCCGGGAATACAAACAGAATCAAGGCTACTGGAGGAACTCTGTCCGCCGACCTTTCTGACGATACTGTGATAAAGGAGGTCGGTGGCTCAGACGACGTGCGGAGAATCACTGAAGGCGCTTATCCGCTCGACACAATAACGATAGAGCGATAAACAGGCGAGCGGCCCACACGAAGTGCGGTGTGGTGGTCCCAACGGGATTTGAACCCGTGTCTGAGCCTTGAGAGGGCTCCGTCCTAGGCCAAGCTAGACGATGGGACCGTCTGGTTTGTCCGGCGGCGGTGAGTCACGCAGGAGAAGACGGACTTTATCATAGGGCGTTTTTAGTTTTCAAACGCGCTCTCCATCCTCGTTCCCTCCATTTGTTCCCTGTCGTCTGTTCCACGATGTCACTTGCGCTGAATGCGTTTTTCACCTAAAGTGGCGTAGATTATGCGAAAGCTGGTCCTCTCGCGGAACTGGCTCGCGCTTGTCGCCTTCTCCGCATGTTGCACCATGATCACTGCGTGCAGCATATCTCCTGTCGGCATGCTGGCGCCGAAAGACTCCAGCGCATGGGCTCAATGCGGCAAGGCGACGAAAGTGAAGCTCAAGGCGCCGCAATCCACCCTCACGGTCAATTACACCGAGCCCACGGCGGGAACCGACGGGAAACCACTGGAGAATCTCGCAAAGACCACGATCTACGTCGATGCCGGCGGCGGGCCGATGATCGCGAAGATCGTGCCGGCCACGAAACCGACCGGCGGTGGGAAAATGTCGGAACAGGTCACGCTGACCGTGCAGGAAGACGGAAAAGAGGTAGCCGTCTGCGTGACGGCCACCGACTCCGAAGATCGCGAGGGACCGGCATCGCCATGAACCCTTGAGCCCATGCTTCATGGATAAGCCAGGACCAGAATCATTGAACAGCCCCTCATCGGGCGCGGACAGGTCCGGACGCGGGCTTGAACTGAGACTGGGCTCGAATATTTTTCGCAACACCAACGGCGTCGTGAAGGTCCAGGGGAAGGAGCAACTCGTGCTCGAAGTGAGCGCAGAGCACGACCGTGTGTTGCTGACCATGGATTTCTACGACGGCAGCGGCAACCACGTTGCGCATTTGCGTCGAAACCGATGGGCCTTTAATGAAGGGAACCGCTTCAGCATCAACACGAGCGATTCTCCGCCCTCTCTTTTTCCCCATCTTCCTTGGCTCAAGATCCTGGATGAAGAGACCGGTGAGACTCTCCTCGAAGCGGCGATCGCGCCGGGCGGCAAGGTGCACGTGGCCACCGGCAAATTCTATTCACACCGCGGCCAACTCATCGAGATCACCTCGCATTTCTGCCGGGTCGGATCCGACCAAACACTATTCGGCGACGTCTTTGAGGCGCGCGGCGGGACCGCTGTTTTGGGATAGACCGCAGCCGCACACGGCGAATTTGCGTTACACGAGTGCGAATGGATCCCCTTACGAACCTCCATCGGCCCAGCGTGCAAGCCTTTCTGGTCTGCGACTGCGTCATTGAAGACAGCGCCACCAGAAAGAAAAGCCTGATCGGCATCTTTACGCATCTCCGAGCGGCGATCTTCCCGTTCCAGCACCAGCAATTGGGCGTCTACTTCTGCCTGACGGACGCGGAAGGCACGTACCAGTTCGATATCGATCTCTTCTTCCTCAATACCAATGAACTGGTGTGCCGGGCGACGCTGCCGCCGATCGACATCACCGATCGTCTACAAATTTCGGATTTCGCCATCAATATCCCGACTCTTATTTTTCCGGCGCCCGGCCGTTATGAATTCCGGCTTCGCATCGGCCATGCGATCATCGCGCAGAAGGACTTCAATGTCATCGAGATGCCGCCGCCACCGACTCCGGAAGCCCCGGACGGATGAACGTCTAGATCCCGATGAAAGACTGATCGGGTTCGGTGCGTATGGGGGCGAGAGAATCCGGAAGGCGATGCAACGATGGAAGGGGGAGCGATGCCGCGTTTAGTATGCTGCGACCAGCCCGAGACAAGTTTCAATATACTCTGCCTCGCCTTTCCGGCACGCCTCGTCGCGCTGCGCCCGATCGCTGTAAAGCGTCACAACCATCTCTCCCACCGTACCGTAGCAATCCTGTTTAAACACGCCGTCCAACTTTCGGCAGAGCGCGAGGCCGGGATCAGGGCTCGCATCGGTGAGAATGAAGTCCTTTACCGCACCGATGAAACATTGACGCACTTGATCGCCTCGCCCCAGCCCGCATAATTGCGTCACCCGTTCGGAATCCCGCAGGGTATACCCGCTGATATCGCGTCCGAGACTCCGATAGCATGTCGTTTGGTGCTCGGCGACCACACGCTCACACTGCAGGAAAGCTTGGGCAAAATCGTAATTCAGAAACGTGAGGATCGCGGACGTCTGCATGAGATAACAGGAGCGGAGATATTTGCCGTCGAGCGCCGAGCATGGATAGAGTAGATCCTCGGCATTCATGAAACTGGTGGCCTGCTGATGGGTATGATGCGCATGGGCCGACTGCGATTGGCGGGCGGTCTGAAATGTCACGATATTTTCCATGAACACTCCGCCGTAGCAGGATTCCCGATCCCATTCGCTGGTCAGAAAATCGCAATAGGCCAGGCTCTTCAGGACGTCATAATGGAATTGCAGCGTGACTCCGTGCCCCAAGCCGTGCAGACAGTTGTATCGCTTGAACGAAAAATCCATCACGCCGGTGACCGGCGGGCAGAGCGACACGATATGATGAGATTCGACGACGGGTAAGCTGCCGAGATATGCCTGCAAGACGCCGTGATAACAGCCCGACCAGAACACGTCGCGGCAATGGGACATGGCCTTCGCCGCTTCTCCATAGTGTGCAAAAGACCGCTGGCCGACATGGTGGACAAGCGGATGCGCTTCGCGTTCCGCATCGGCATCCTGCTTCGTCAGTACCTCGAGCAGCGATAAGGCTTGTTCCGTTCCGTCGGTCTTGATCACCGCTTCCAATCGCTCCTGGAAACACCGCATCTTCTCTTCGACCACCGTCTGATCACAGACGGCGGGACTTTCGCCGGCGGCGAAGGCCGCACTCCACAGGCCCCCCCATAGACCGATGATCATCAGGACTATGCCGTAACGCTGTTTCACTGTTCCGTCCTCCCCATCCTGCGCGTCGCTTGTGACGATTGGATTCTCAGACCACCGCCCATTCTAAAATACCGATCTAGTTCTGGCCAGGAAAAACCCGCTTGGAGCTGATGCTGAGCCCTGATGGCGAGGCCGATATGTACTTCTCCCGCCATATCTTTGTGTGATAAAAGACAATCGAACGTTATGGCAGATCAACCGCCGGCATCTGATTTCATCCGCGATATCGTCGCCGCTGACCGGGCGGCCGGCAAACACGGCGGCCGCGTGGTCACCCGCTTTCCGCCCGAGCCCAACGGCTACTTGCACATCGGCCATGCCAAGTCCATCTGTTTGAATTTCGGCATTGCCGAAGAGAACCCGGACGGCGTCTGCCATCTTCGCATGGACGATACGAACCCGACGACGGAGGATCCCGAGTATGTCGAGGCCATCAGCGACGATGTCCGTTGGCTCGGATTCGACTGGCAGGAAAAGTTCTTTTACGCGTCCGATTACTTCGACCGACTTTATGACTACGCCGTTACCTTAATCCGCAAAGGCTTGGCTTACGTCGACAGCTTGAACGCCGATGAGATACGGCAATATCGCGGCACACTGACGGAACCGGGACGGAATAGCCCCTATCGCGACCGGTCGGTAGAGGAAAACCTCGACCTGTTTCAACGGATGCGCGCCGGTGAATTTCCCGACGGCGCCCATGTGCTGCGGGCGAAGATCGACATGGCCTCGCCCAATATCAATCTTCGCGACCCTGTACTCTATCGCATCCGCCATGCGGCGCATTATCGTAGCGGCACGGCTTGGCCTATTTATCCGGCCTACGATTTCGCGCATCCCCTATCGGACGCTATAGAAGGCGTCACCCATTCCATCTGCACGTTGGAATTTGAAGACCACCGGCCGCTGTACGATTGGGTGGTGCAACAGTGTGAGCCTCCTCATCGTCCGCAGCAGATCGAGTTTGCGCGACTCAATATGACGAACACCGTCATGAGCAAGCGGAAGCTCTTGGACCTGGTCGAACGCAAATTGGTGCGCGGTTGGGACGACCCCCGGCTTCCGACACTCAAAGGACTCAGACGGCGGGGGTATACGCCGGAAGCAATCCGCGCATTCTGCGATGCCATCGGCGTGGCCAAACGCGACGCCGTCGTCGACGTACAGCTACTCGAACATTTCGTCCGCGAGGACCTGAACAAGCGTGCCTTGCGCGTCATGGCCGTGTTGCGGCCGTTGCGAATCGTCATTGAGAATTATCCGGAACATCAGACCGAAGACCTGGACGCGGTGAACAATCCTGAAGACTCGGCGGCCGGTAGCCGGAAGGTTCCATTCTCACGCATCCTCTATATCGAGCAGGACGACTTCCGCGAGGATCCGCCGAAACAGTTCTTCCGCCTGGCGCCCGACCGCGAGGTAAGGCTCCGTTACGCTTACATTATTAAATGCACGGGCGTGGTGAAGGATCCGGCAAGCGGCAAGATCATTGAACTCCGATGCGCGTATGACCCTGAAACGAAGAGCGGCGCGTCACAGGCGAATCGGAAAGTGAAAGCGACGATCCATTGGGCTTCCGCACCCCATGCCGTCGACGCCGAAGTGCGCCTGTACGACCATCTTTTGACCACTGATCTCACCAAGATTCCACCGGAACAGGATTGGACCACCTATCTCAACTCCTCCTCGCTGGAGGAGTTGAGGGCATGCAAGGTGGAGCCGAGCTTGCAGGATGCTGCGCCGGGCACGCGGTATCAATTTGAACGGCTGGGATATTTCTGTGTCGACCCCGACACAACCCCGGGACGTCCGGTTTTCAACCGTACCGTGTCCTTGCGGGATAGCTGGGCAAAGATTGAACGAAGTCAACAGAGCCGCTAGGCTCAAGCTGCCCCGGCGGAAGTGGGATCTCTTCGGACTTCTGGTTGGTTGCTTGGTTCGCCGCCGTCCACAGACAATGGCCCTCACCGGATGGGACACGTACCGGATATATCCGGATATAAAGGAGGAGCCATGATCAACCCCTTCCCCTACCATGAGCGGTTCGAGGCCACGCAACTTCTTTTCCGGCGACAAGTAACGATCCTCGAAGAAGCCATACATGTCGCACCAGAAGCCATTCGCCCCACCCTTATGGAAGTTCGTCACTCCGCCATCGCCGTGCACAGTAAACTCGCAGCGGTCGACGTGGCGCCTCCCCTGCCCTCAACCTCTTACGGCAGCATCTCCTGCTTTGATTGTGGCAGGCGCAATTTAGAAACGTTTCACACTTCCAAGCAGGGCGGCTATCACCTCTGTTCCGGGTGCTTCGATTATCGTGCTCGAACCGGCCGGGCCCGTTCAGCGCATTGAAGAGTGAGAGCGGCAACGTACCGGCCTGAAGGAAGTGCGGCTGAAAGGAATTGGCTGGGGGACTAGGATTCGAACCTAGGTAGCCAGCTCCAAAGGCTGGCGTCCTGCCACTAGACGATCCCCCAGCATCGCTTCAATCCCACCCGTCAGTTTATCTCCGAGCAGAGACGATTAGGGCGGTGGTGAGAATCGATCCTTTAATCGCGCGGATTGTGAATGATATTGGCCCGACTCGTCAAGGGTTTCGCCGACGCCTTGCGCTGGACCGATCACACCGGTGAGCTTGATTTAACTCTAGCCGAGGTCTAGAGTTGCTGAGTCATGATGGCACGCTGATCCTCATTCCCGCGGCCTTCTGTTAGACGCTCCGGCCTCGGGTTAACAAAGGAGACCGACATCATGTTGCGCCGGCCTAGACCTTTGCTTCTCGTCCTCTTCATGGTCCTATTCGCCTTCGTCGCCACTCCAGCTCAGGCCGTGACCCTGCTATTCGCTGACCTGACCAATGCCCAAGAGAATCCGCCGGCAAATCCCACGACTGCAGCGGGCGGCTTTCGGCCCGCTTCGTTCGGCACCGCCACGTTTGCGCTGAACGATGCCCGAACTGCCTTGACGTTTTCTTCCACGGTCTTCAATATCGATTTCACCGGCAGCCAGACGCCCGATAGAAACGATAATCTCACCGTAGCCCACATTCATGCGAGCCCCAATGTCACACCGAAAACAAACGGCCCCGTGGTCTGGGGATTTATCGGCGCACCGTTTAACGACACGAATCCCCGGGATGTCGTCGTGACGCCCTTTTCCACCGGCGTGGGTGGGACCGTCAGCAGCAAATGGGATGCACCGGAGGGCAACAACACTACGTTGTCTGCGCAGCTCTCGAATGTTCTCGGGGGCCGCTCGTACATCAATTTCCACACCGTGCAGTTTCCAGGCGGTGAAGTCCGCGGGAACATCAGCGTGGCGCCCGAACCTTCAACCTGGCTGCTATGGATCAGCGGAGTTGCCGGCCTGTACGGTTTTCGCCGATTGCACACGCGGAGATCGTTCGAGACGAATTGATGTGGACTCACCTATGAATCAAGGACCGCGTCGGGACGAGGAGCGGTCGATGGTTCTATCCACTCTCCACATCCGCAAGTCGAGACATTCTGCGGCTGTCACTCGGCCATTCTCGCACCCGCCTCTCCGTTGATTTTCAGGAGTTATTCTAGGAGTCACGTCACCCGCCAGGGTCTATCCACATTCTTTGTCCTGGACGCCTTGCGTGGCTGCCGCGGAATTATCAGAGCCGAAACGCCGGGACTCTTGTTGACTTTGCTATTTAACTTACTTTATAAGTTGATCTCATCCACGAACTGACCGGACCACCGGAAGTTCTCCTCACCACCACGAAGGAGGCTTCCAATGGTCCTGGCGCAGTTGCTGACCTTATTTTTCATCCTGATCGGGGTTCCATTCTTCCACGCGCCGGTCGAGTCTGCCGACGCCGTCTCGTTGCTCAACGTCTCCTACGATCCCACGCGGGAACTCCACCAGGAATTCGCCGCCTTCGCCAAACACTGGCACGCGAAAACCGGACAAACCATCGCTATCAAGCAATCACATGGCGGATCCGGTAAGCAGGCACGGGCCGTCATCGACGGGCTGCAAGCCGACGTCGTGACCTTGGCATCGGCCTACGATATCGACGCGATTGCCGAGAATGCCTCGCAGACCCTCAGGGTGTTTCCCGAGCTGGGACAGACATCATAGCCGATACCATTCATGGTCTAAAGGAACACTCTAGAAAGCAGACGAGTCTCATGAACATTCCCCGACCTCGCACCGTCATGACGGCTTCAGATCCGAATGCGCTCGCCCTCTCCGTGCGGGCGAGTTGCCTGGTCTTCGAGGATGACAAATCGAAGGCCTTGCTGGGGCTGGTGCACCGCATCGCCCCGAGTAACGCCACGGCCCTTATCATCGGCGAGACGGGAACCGGAAAGGAGCTGATCGCACGCCATATCCATCAGGTGAGCGATCGACAAGCAGGCCCGTTCGTCGCAGTCAACTGCGCGGCCATCAGCGAATCGCTGATCGAAAGCGAACTCTTCGGCCATGAACGAGGCGCCTTTACCGGAGCCGTGACGGCCAGGGCCGGATGGTTCGAAACCGCCCATGGCGGCACCTTGTTCCTCGATGAAATCGGCGATCTTCCCCTGCCCTTGCAAGTCAAGCTGCTCCGCGTGGTCCAAGAAAGGCAGGTCGTGCGTGTCGGCTCGCGCCAGCCTGCAGCGGTCGATGTACGATTGGTTGCCGCCACGAATGTCGATTTGAAGGAAGCGGTGGCGGCGGGACGTTTTCGTGAAGATCTGTACTACCGGCTCAATGTGGCGCCGGTCGTGCTGCCGCCGTTGCGCGACCGGCGGGGAGACATCCTGCCGCTCGCCTATCATTTCCTTTCCATCTACAGCGAACGACTGGGCTACACCACCGTCAATCTCTCCTCGAATGCCATTGAGCGATTGCTCACGTATCCGTGGCCGGGAAACATCCGCGAATTGGAGAATACCATTCACCATGCGTTGCTCGTGTGTCCCGGCACGATGGTTCGAGCGGAGGATCTGCATCTTCCGTCGGTGCGTCATGAGGAACGTTCTGCATCGCCGGCGGCCCAGGTGACTGATCCCCTCAGCGAGGCGCTCCATCGTCTCTTCAATACTGACAGGCCTGGTATTTATCAGTTCATCGATGAGATGGTCATCCGGACCGCGTATGAATACTGCGACCGGAACCAATTACGAACGGCCCGCCTGCTCGGTATCAGCCGCAATGTCGTCCGTGATCGCCTCTCGCGGTACGGACTGCTTCATTCGCGCAAGGAACCTGATGGCGCAGAACCGTCGCGTCATATTTGGGCGCAACGCAGCACAGGATAACCTCCACACGTGGCTACCTGGGATAACCGCTTCCGCCATCACTTTATTCACATGCGCTCGGGGGAAGTTTTGCCGCTGATCGCCGGAGGGAGCGGGAGACAACTTGCCGTAACCTGCGGCTGTTGCTCTGCCGTGGCAACGGCGAAGCCTGTACTGTATGAGACCGCCGCGGTCGAGTTTACAGGCTTCGAGCAGACAAGGCCTAGTTGGGTGCTCCCGAAGGTATCATCGCGGCAACAACCTCCCGCCCGAGAGGCCTACCCATAAAAACTGAGGATGTGCCCCTCCTTTTTGGCAAAAGAGACAAGGTCTGGCTGACCCAAAGTGTCCCTAGCGCAACGCCGCGCCCGTCAATTGTCTGGAGCCGATCAACGCGTCAAACAATTGATTGAAATCTGCCTCCGCAGTTTTCACAAAGACGCCGCGATTGCCACCGACGGCGATTGTCAGATCGCCGCCTGAGTAAGCCCATCCCTGTTCGGGAATCCAACTGAAGCCGCTGATCTTGGAGTGGGCGACAGCGAGGGTTCCGAGCAGTTGGCTGACGGCAGCCGCGAATTGCGCCGTCAAGTCCGCCACCTCGGGAGACAATTCATTGTTCTTCGAGCGAAAATCCTTCACCTTGCCGTCCGCGGAAAATTCACCGGACGCGACGACACCCTTGAGCCTGAGCAGTTCATCCAATGACTTTGCCATGTTGAAACTCCTTTCCTCTTCTGATGAGATTAGGACAAGCATTGTCCGACACGGGCAAACATCTACGGCTTTGCGATCGATACTTCCGTCGATTTAACCAACGCCAGCACATCCGATCCCACTCTCAATCTCAAATCTGCAATGGACCGACTTGTAATGACCGACGTGACGATGCCGGCCGGGGTCTCCACATCGACTTCCGATAGAACCGGTCCTGGGACAATCTCCTTGATCTTGCCCTGAACTGATTACGCGTGTTGATCGCTTCGATTGCCATGCGGTTCCTCCTTGTAATGGTCATGTCTTTAAGCAAAGACAGCCCGGTTATGCCTATCTGCTCGCCTCGCGCAAGGAGTCTTGCAGACTACATGCCGGTGACTTGGCGGGCATTTGATGAGCTTTCAGAGGTATGAGTGCTGCTCCAGCAGCATAGTCTGTTGACTCGCTGTCCCGACGGCAACACCGGCGCGCTTCAGGGCCGACA
This sequence comes from Nitrospiraceae bacterium, assembly GCA_035250505.1. Taxonomy (GTDB): domain Bacteria; phylum Nitrospirota; class Nitrospiria; order Nitrospirales; family Nitrospiraceae; genus DASSBQ01. Next base: position 15,239 of record DATFFC010000161.1, read on the forward strand.
T
>DATFFC010000162.1:0-8203 GCA_035250505.1 Nitrospiraceae bacterium
AGTTCCGGAGGAGAGAACATGTACAGACGTCAGCGCGGTATTCGTGTCCTTGCAGCGATCATACTTGCCTCAGCGACCGTCACCGGGTTGACCCTGTCACTTGGGACGGGCGTTGACGCAGCGGGAGTTCCTCCCTCTCTGGCGCAAGGATTCTCTGAAATCGTCAAAGCGGTCAATCCGGCCGTCGTGAACATTGCCGTGACCGGCGGCGGAGAAGGCCGTCGGGAGGGCCGACGGCCGCTGCCACCCGGACCATTCGGTGGACCTCCGGGCGGTGGGCCTCCCGGTGAAGAGCCGCCCGGCATGGAACCGCCTGGTCCTCCCGGCCCTCCGGGTCCTCCAGGGCCTCCAGGGGGACCCCATCGGCCGGACCAGAGCGCCGGTTCCGGTGTGATCTTGGACCCCAACGGGTATATTGTGACGAACAACCACGTTGTGGAGGGCGCGTCGCAGATCACAGTGACTCTGTCCGACCGGCGGGAATTCCCGGCGAAAGTCATCGGCGCCGATCCCAAGACTGATTTGGCGGTCATTAAGATCGAAGCGAAAGACCTGACCGCCCTGAAATGGGCCGACTATGACGAGCTACAAGTTGGAGATGTCGTGTTGGCCGTGGGCAGCCCGTTCGGGCTCAGCTCGACGGTGACGCTCGGCATCATCAGCGCGCTCGGTCGGGGCAATGTCGGCATTGCCGACTACGAAGATTTTATTCAAACCGATGCCGCCATCAATCCCGGCAATTCCGGCGGCGCCCTCGTGAACATGCAGGGCAAGCTCATCGGCATCAACACCGCAATCTTTTCGCGGACGGGCGGGTCCGAGGGCATCGGGTTTGCCATCCCGAGCAGCATCGCGCTGGATATCGTCGAGAGCCTGACGAAGACCGGCAAAGTGGTACGAGGCTGGATGGGCGTGGCGATTCAGGAGATCACGCCGGCGCTCGCCAAATCGTTCAAGCTGCCTGAACAGCGAAAGGGCGTGTTGATCAGCGACGTGAATGAAAACGGCCCGTCCTATGCCGCGGGCATGAAGCGGGGTGACGTGGTCGTCGCATTCAACGGGAAAGAGGTTCAGAGCGTGAGCCAGCTTCGTAACCTGGTCGCCCGGACGACCGTCGGGAAAGAGGCCGATATCAAAATCCTCCGCGACGGGAAGGAGCAGAGCCTGAAGATCAAGGTGGCCGAGCGGCCGTCGGACGAAATATTGGCCAAGCGTGAACCAGCGCCCAGCGCACCGTCGGAAACCATCAAGCCCCCGGACAACGTGCTGGCGGCGCTGCGTGTCCAAACGCTGGACGCGGCGATGATGAGCCAACTCAATCTTCCGGCGAAAACGACCGGCGTGGTGGTGAGTTCCGTAGAATCGGGAAGCCCGGCCGAGTCGGCGGGCTTGCAACGCGGCGATGTCATCCAGGAAATCAATCACGAGGTGGTCAAGACTCTGGAGGATTATCAGAAAGCGTCAGCCAAGGTGAAGAAGGACGAAATGGTTGTGCTGCTGCTGAGCCGGCAGGGAAACAACCTCTTCGTGGCCGTGAACCCGAAGTAACAGTGGGATGTGCGAGTTGGTGATTTCGTGATTTGACCGGACTTCACCCAATCACCAAATTACCGATCACCAATTCGATATGGCTGACGGGTTTAAAATCCAACAGTGGCTGCAAGATACCATCTTCAAGCCGCTGGAAGACAAAAAGATGCCGGTCATGGAGCATCTGGTCGAGCTCCAGGTCCGGCTGACACGCGCGGTGATCGTGACGGCCATCGTGTTCGTCGGCACGTTTTTCTATGCCGATACGCTGGTCAAATGGATCCGCGTTCCGCTCCAGAACATGTTTGTGCCGGGATCCTTATCTTGGGTCCCGACCGACTTGCCCACCGTTCCCTTCGTCTTTCTGGCGCCGGCTGAAGCCCTGTGGCAGAACGTCAAGGTGGCGGGGCTGTTTGCTCTTGTATTCGCCACCCCGTATATTCTGTGGGAGACCTGGCAATTCGTGGTGCCGGGGCTGCACTCGCAGGAACGGAGGTTTGTCGGCCCGTTCATCATCCTCAGCACGATCGCGTTTTACATCGGCTTGTCCTTCTCGTTCTTTTTTGTGCTGCCGTTCGCGCTGAATTTTCTCATCTCGTACGGCGTCAACGCGGGGTTCATCCCCCAGCTCTCGATTGCGCAGTACGTCGGATTCGCTCTCTGGTTCCTGCTCGTCTTCGGTCTGATTTTCGAAGTTCCGCTGGCCATCACGCTCTTGGCCAAGCTCGGCTGGGTGGATGCGCCGACGTTGAAACGCTATCGCAAGTGGGCCTTCCTCACGGCCTTTATCTTTGCCGCCATCCTGACGCCGACCCCGGACCCCTTCAATCAATGTCTCATGGCGTTGCCGATGTATGTCTTCTATGAGGTCGGGATCGTCAGCGCCGGCATCTTCAATAGGAAGGCGAAAGAGTCGAAGGAGAAGGCGGAAGATCTGAAGGGGGATCTTGGAAAGGCCGCCGTACCGGTCGGTCCGAGCGTTCCGCAAACGGCGCTGGCCGGGGACAGCGAGTATGTCGGAGTCACAGGTTCTTCCGGTCGCCGCCGCTGAGTCTATTGGGTTATGATCGACGTGGCAGTGCTGTTGGTCAGCAGCAAGATCGTCTCGGGCAAGGAACTGGACACGGGCCGCGCCGGGCTCGAACAGGCGGTACAGGAGCTGCCGGGCCGCATCGTGGCCTATGTTTGCGTGCCGGATGAGCGCGGCGCCATCCGGCACGGCTTGGAGCGGCTGTGCGAGGAGACAGCGCCGGATCTCATTCTCACGGTCGGGGGGACCGGTGTGCGGCCGACCGATTGGGTCCCCGAAGCGACCAGGGAAGTGATCGAGCGGGAGATTCCCGGCATCGGTGAAGCGCTGCGGCAGGAAAGCTTGAAAAAAATGCGGACTGCGATGTTGTCCCGCGGCACGGCCGGTATCAGGGGAAAGGCATTGATCGTGAATTTGCCCGGCAGTCCGCGAGCAGTGAAAGACAATTTGGCCGTGCTGGCCCCGATTCTCGACCATACGATTGAAAAAATCAGCGGACGCACTGGTGCCGCCCGCAGTCTTTAGCCACAGGAGCAAATATGCCTCGCGAACTCAATGTGATTTCTCATCCCGGTTCCGGACAAGGCGACAGCTGCATATACATGTGGGCCTGCGCCATCTGCGACGAAAACGAGACGTGCCAAAAGGACAAGGAGGGACACAGCCGGTGGCTCGTCGCCAAACGCATGGAGCGCATCGAATACAAAGTGCTCATCATGAGCAACAAGGGGGGCGTCGGGAAGACTACCTGCACGACCAATCTGGCGGTGAGCCTCGCGTTGAAGGGCTGGCATGTCGGAATTTGCGACATGGATATCCATGGACCGAACATTCCGAAGATGGTGGGGGCGGAAGGTCAGAAATTGAAGATCAGCACGTCGGGCGGCATCATCCCGTACCAAGCCTACAACCTCAAAATCGCCTCGATGTCATTCTTGCTGCAGAACTCGGACGATCCCATCATTTGGCGCGACGCCTACAAGTATGAGTTCATCAACCAACTGCTCGGCGGCGTCGAATGGCAGGACTTGAACTTCCTGCTCGTCGATCTGCCTCCCGGGACAGGGAATGAATCGGTGACGACCATCGATCTATTGGGACAAGTCAGCGGAGCGGTCATCATCACGACGCCGCAGGAGGTGGCGCTGCTCGACTCGCGCAAGTCGGTTACGTTTTGCAAGGACAGCGAGGTGCCGATCATCGGCATTGTGGAAAACATGAGCGGTCTGGAATGTCCTCATTGTCACCAGCATGTCGATGTATTTCGGAAGGGCGGCGGCGAAGCATCGGCGGCGGATATGGGTGTGCCGTTCCTGGGAAGAATTCCGCTCGATCCCGACGTGGTGACTCAGAGTGATGCCGGCGAGCCCTATGCGCTGTTCAATTCCGATACGGCCACGGCGCAGGCGTACCATGACATTGCGAACCAAGTGGAAGCATTCTGCAAGAAGAGCGGGTCTTTGCTCAAAGTGGGACCGGGACCGCGCCATCATCATTGAACACCGTCGATATCGAAGGAGAGATCTCCGTGAAAGCGGCTGATGCGACAACCGGACTCACGCAGCTTCATGAGGCGCAACGCGTCGTGCTCGATGCCGCGACGCCTCTCGGCCTCGAGAAAATTTCCCTCCTTGATACGTTGGGACGGGTACTGGGTGAGGACATCATCGCGGAACGCGATAACCCGCCTTGGGATAACTCCGCGATGGACGGATTCGCCGTGAGATGGGAAGACATCAAGCAGGAACAGTCGATCACCAAGCCCGTCACGCTGAAAATCGTCGAAGACGTGCCGGCGGGCAAGATGCCGACGAAGAGTGTCGGGCCGGGAGAGGCGATCCGCATTATGACCGGCGCACCGATTCCCAAGGGCGCCGACACGGTCTTGAAAGTGGAAGATACCGAACACCGGCCTGATTCGGTCCGGGTATTCAAGGCGGAACCTCGGGGTTCCAACATCAGGCCGCAGGGAGAGGACGTCAAGAAAGGCGATTGCATCATCGCGAGAGGCACGCAGATTCGGCCTGGAGAAGTCGGCATGCTGGCCATCTTGGCCAAGTCGTTTGTCTTGGTGTATCAGCGACCGCGCGTGGCCATTTTGTCCACCGGTGATGAATTGGCCGACCTGGACGAGCGCTTCAGCGAGGAAAAAATCATCAACTCGAACAGCTACGGCATCGCCGCCGCGGTGCAGGAAGCAGGGGGCATTCCGGTGCTGCTCGGGATTGCAAAGGATAACGTGACCGCCTTGAAAGAGAAGATTTCGCAAGGTTTGACCGCCGACATTCTGGTGCTGTCGGGCGGCGTGTCGATGGGAGACTATGACTTCACCAAGGCGGTCTTCAAGGATCTGGGCGCGGACATGAATTTTTGGAAGCTTGCGATCCGGCCGGGACAACCGTTGGCATTCGGGAAGATCCAAGGCAAGCTCGCGTTCGGCCTTCCGGGCAATCCGGTGTCCTCCATGGTGACGTTCGAGCAATTGGTCCGTCCGGCGATGCTGAAAATGGGCGGGCACCGCGGCTACGGACGCCCACTGGTGCAAGCGGTGTTTCAGGAGACGTTTTCCAAGAAGACCGACCGCCGGCATTTTCTGCGTGGCCGCCTGTGGACCGAAGACGGCGTGCAGAAGGTCCGGACGACGGGCGACCAGGGATCCGGCATCCTGACCTCCATGGTCAAGGCGAACTGCCTCATCGATATTCCCGTCGAGACCGCCAAAGTCAATCCGGGCGATCTGGTGACGGTCCAGCTGCTGAGCGGGTCAGCCTGGAGCGGCTATGTGGATCAGACCCCGTCTACCACTCACCGCCTCTCTTGTTGCTGAGCCGCGAAAGGACCGAAGTATGCCGGTGCCCATTCTTTGTTTCGTCGGGCGGTCCAACAGCGGCAAGACCACGCTGATCGAACGGGTCATTCCGGAGTTGGTGCGGGCCGGATACAAGGTGGCGACCGTGAAGCATGCCGGCCATGGGTTCGACCTGGATACCGAAGGGAAAGACAGTTGGCGGCACAAACAAGCGGGGGCAAGTACCGTCATTGTCGTCTCAAAAAGCAGCATGGCGATGTTCGCCGACGTGCCGGATCAGATGAAGGTCGAAGAAGTGCGGGATCGCTTCATGGACGAGTCATTCGATCTCATCATCGCCGAAGGCTGGCGCAGCGAAGGGTATCCCAAAATCGTGGTCGTCCGGGATCAAATCGGCGAGGTTCCCGTCTCAGCGGATGGATTGCTCGGCATCGTGTCCAACAAGCCGGTCGAGGCGCAAGTCCCCCTGCTCGATACCGACGACATTCCGGCCGTGGCCGCCTTGATCATGCGGCACTTCCCACGACGCCTGCGAGATGACGCGTAAATCTCCGGCCATTGTGATCGGTGCGATCATTGCCGGCGCAGTGGCTCTTGGGGGAGCGGCGATTCCGCTCACGAATCATCCCAAGTTCTGCGCGAGCTGCCATACCATCCGTCCCTCCTACGAGAGCTGGGTCCAGTCCACTCACAAGGAAGTGGAATGCATCAGCTGTCATGTGCGGCCCGGCGTGGAGGGGTGGCTGTACGACAAGGCCTGGAAGGGGACGAAGGACGTGGCCATTTCGTTGTTCGGCACGCCGCCGCCGTCGCATGACCTCCAATCGCACGTGGACTCGTCGGTCTGCTTGAGTTGTCACCGGAACATCCTGCGGGTGTCTGAAATCGCCGTGCGAGACCTGCCGCCGCCGGTCAAGGATGTCGGATTGATTATGAGCCATCGCAAACACATGGATGCCTTTGCGGAACGGGCCAAAGGCGAAGGCTGTACCACCTGCCATGGCGGAGTGGTGCACGACCGGCCCATCAAAGACTATCCCATCGTCATCCCAAGGGGGCATGTCTCCGCGGACAGCAAACCCTGGCTTCCCGAGTATCCGGAGAATTCCGTGTTGCGGCGGCGGGCCTTGTCCGACTGTTTTCGGTGCCACGACAATAAGACGGAGCACAAGGGCGCGGTCGTCAGCCGCAAGTGCGAAATCTGTCATCTTCCCGAAAAACTCGAGCAGTTCCTGTCGTTCTGACCCAAGGCAATGTCATGGCTGCCCCCGTCGTAGAAGTCCGCAATCTGACCAAGCGCTTCGGAGAATTCACCGCCGTCAACGGGATCTCGTTCGAGATACGGCCGGGGGAGATCTTGGGATTGCTGGGACCGAACGGCGCCGGGAAGACGACGACGATCCAGATGCTGTTGGGACTGGTCACGCCGACATCCGGATCGATCCGCATGTTCGGTCATGATCTGGCGACGCATCGCGAGGAGATTTTGCAGCAGGTCAATTTTTCCTCCACCTACATTTCCATGCCGTATGCCTTGACGGTGGAGGAAAATCTGAAAGTCGTGGGCGGGCTGTACGGGTTGACCGCTATTGGGCAACGTATCGACGATGTCGTGAAGAAGCTCGAAATGGAAGACATCCGGCACAAGCTGACGCGAAAGCTGTCCTCCGGACAAATGACCCGGCTGACCCTGGCCAAGGCCTTCCTCACCGAGCCGAAGATTCTCTTTTTGGACGAACCGACCGCCAGCCTGGATCCGGACATCGCCCACAAGATTCGGGCGCTGCTGAAAGAAGAGCGGCGGTCCAGCGGGGTCAGCATGCTCTATACCTCGCACAACATGCGCGAAATGGAAGAGATGTCGGACCGGATCGTGTTTCTCCAGCGGGGCGTGATTGTCGCAGAGGGCACGGCTCAAGAAATCATCACGCGGTTCGGACAGGCGGATTTGGAAGAAGTGTTTTTGAAGCTGGCGCGGGAACAGTGAGGCGTAAGGCGTGAGACGAGAGAGGTTAGATGCGAGATGATAAACGGCCGACGTGAAGAATATTCTGCTTCCGAGAGGCGGAGCCTTGGCTGACGAACGGGGTGATTCCGCGATCGCTGCTTGCGCGCTACACAGCCTCGACTAGCTGCTGTAGTGAACGAAAGACCGGCTGCGGCTCCCCCAGCCCCATATCGGAATATGGGGGATTCCGATCTGCCTTCGGCAGTCGGGCCTCGCTCGGTGTTTCGTTCGACACACCAGCAAGACACTGGGCGCTCACCGGCTCGCGCCCGTGCGCAAACATGAGGCGATTTATTCATCGCCTCGCGCACCTCGGCCGCAAGGCGCTCAGAGCACCGATCGCGGAACTGGGAGCAACACGAACGGCTTCGCTATCGGCCGCAGCCGGTCTTCACGCCTGCTCCGGCCGTGGCTGGAACGGATGCGTGCGAAGGTTTGGCCGTGGCGCCACCTGTCGGTCAGAGGAGCCGTGGCCGATAGCAGCGCCGTTCCGGTAATCCGTGAGGCGCAGCGAGCGAATATGCCCTATGGGAATAGCGCAGTGGCTTCATCGCATCACGGGCAACACCGGATGCACGCGCCGTTCGTCAGCCAAAGGCTCTACGTCTCTACAGCAGCGTGGATGACTGTGTGGAGCGGAACCTTGCCCGGATGGGATACAAATGAAGACCGACACAATTTCCTGAAGAGCCGTTCTGTTTAACACTCGGCTGGTCTCACGTTTTACATCTTACGGGATGAAATGAAGTTGCATCGGATCACGGCATTGGTCATGCGGCATCTCTATCTGTATCGGCGGAGTCTGCCTCGCATGATGGAAATCTTC
>DATFFC010000163.1:0-24650 GCA_035250505.1 Nitrospiraceae bacterium
TGCGCGAGACGATGAGTAAATCGTCTCATGTTTGCGCACGGGTGCGAGTCGGTGAGCAGCCAGTGTCCTATGAGCGGGCCGTGTCTTAGTGAGGCGGCCGGACCTCGGGGAGCCGCAGCCAATCTTCACGCCTTCTCTGGCCTTGGCTGGAAGGGGATGGGCTCAGGCTGTCGCCATGGCATCTCATCTAACATCAGAAGATTGGATGGTGAGTCGTGCGTCGCGAATCGCGCAAAGGCTCGGGGTCCGCGACGCGAGGACTAACGAGCGTCATGCTTGCGGACGCCGGCGAGACGGTGAGCCGGCAGGGTGATTTCGCACTTGCCGAGCCAGGTGCGGTCGCGGAGCGACGGCGAGCACTGTTCGATGTTCCGTTGCGGAGGACAACGGAACGAGTTGCGCAGCCGAGCAGATGCGAGGCTTATGTGCGGTCGAGCCACAGCGCTGAGCAGGCAGGACTCCCCATCCAGCGTCCCATTGTGTCACGGCCAACACCGGATGCACGCGCCGTTCGTCGGCCAAGGCGCTCCCCCTTTCACCTTGACTTAGCGTGCAGGCGGCAGCTAATCTAACCCACTATTTTCCTTAATAAATACGGTAAGAGGCGCATTTCTCGTCACCGGCCGGGAATCGGCCTCCATTACCGGCAGGGGTGGTGTCACTTTGGTTACCGGACATCAAGAACTCATCGCCGACATGGTCGCAGAAATTGCCCGCACGGGGCCGATGACCTTCGCCCGTTTCATGGAACTGGCTCTGTATCACCCCTGCTTCGGCTATTACGTCCGCCCGGTTGACCATCCACAGTCCGAACGGATCGGATGGTCGGGCGATTTTTATACGAGCTCCGATGTGCATCCGTTTCTCGCGCTGGCGCTCGCCAAGCAGGCGAAACAAATCGATGAGCTGCTGGGCCATCCCACTCCGTTTACGGTGGTCGAGATGGGGCCGGGAAAGGGTCTGCTCGCACGGGATTTTCTTGCAGCCTCCCGGTACTACGGCGACTCCTTTTGCGCGCGTCTGCGGTACGTGCTGATCGAGCGGAGCCCCACAATGAGGATGCTCCAGCAGGAGGCCCTCGCCCCGTACATGGATCGGATCGGGCTCGTCAGTTGGCTCGGCAGCTTGGACGAGTTGGCTCCAGACAGCGTTGAGGGCCTGTTTCTATCGAACGAATTGGTCGATGCCTTCCCCGTGCACCGGGTCATGATGGTTGAAGGCCGGTTGCGGGAATTGTATGTGCGCTGGAACGGCGCGGGATTTGAAGAGTTCGACGGTCCGCTCTCCACTCCGTTGCTGACGGAGCATTTCCGCCGGCTGGGTCTTACGCTGGAAGAAGGATGTCGCGCCGAGATCAACCTCCAAGCCGCCCGGTGGATGGAGCAAGTCGCCCGCGTTGTGGCCCGCGGAGTGGTCCTGACCATTGATTACGGGCACAGCGCACAGGATCTCTATGGACCGTCACGCCCGCAAGGCACGCTTCTTTGCTATTACCATCAGACCGCTTCGGACGATCCATATACCAGGGTGGGCGAGCAGGACATGACTGCGCATGTGGACTTTACCAGTCTCGCGACGGTCGGTGAGGCCAGCGGCCTCGTCCTGACCGGCTTTACCAATCAAATGAGCTTCTTGATCGCCATGGGCATTGAAGAGATATTGGAAAGCTTGAACCCGGATTCTCCGGAGTTTGCCGATGCCGTTCATCTGTTGCGTCCGGACGGAATGGGTCGCACCTTCAAGATGCTGGTTCAACATAAGGGGATGGCGAGACCTGAGCTGGATGGGCTGAAATTTCAACCGTTTTTTGGGTCGGCGCTGGCCGTTGCAGGAACGGCGTCGCCTGTCGCACCCCAATGGTCGCCGGAATCGTTCTGAACTGATCGAATCACCGACCGTCTGCGGCTTCGAACTCGCCGCGCTTGAGAACTCATGGGAAACGAATCCGTTCCGCTGAATTATCTTCCGATCCTGTTCTTTGCCGGGATTGTCGTCGCGTTCGGCGTGGTGTCGCTGCTGCTGGGCTGGGTCGTCCGCCCCAGCCGGCCGTATCGGGCGAAGCTGGCGCCATATGAAAGCGGCAGCCCGCTGTTCTCCGACGCCCGCGTTCAGTTCCCGATGCGGTACTACATCATCGCAATGCTGTTCGTCATTTTCGACATTGAGATTGTGTTCCTGTTTCCATGGGCAGTAGCCTTCAAGAAACTGGGGTTGATCGGTGTGGTCGAGATGGCAATTTTCATCGGTATCCTGGTCGTAGGGTTCTGGTACGCGTGGAAGAAGGGAGCGTTGGAATGGGACTGATACGATAATGAGTTTTTTAGAGCGACAGCTTGAGCCGAATATTCTGACAACGAACCTCGATGCCTTTGTCTGTTGGGCCCGAAAGTCGTCGTTGTGGCCCATGACGTTCGGCCTCGCCTGCTGCGCGATCGAAATGATCGCAACAGTCTCGTCCCGATATGACATCGATCGCTTCGGCGCGGGCGTGTTCCGGTCGTCGCCACGGCAGTCGGACTTGATGATCGTCGCCGGCACGGTGACGAGGAAAATGGCGCCGGTCATCAGGCGGATCTACGACCAAATGGCGGAGCCGCGGTACGTCATTTCGATGGGGTCCTGCGCCACGTCCGGCAACCATTACAACAGTTACGCCGTGGTCCAGGGTGTCGATCAGATTGTGCCGGTGGATGTGTATATCCCCGGCTGCCCGCCTCGGCCCGAGGCGCTTCTTGACGGACTGCTCAAGCTTCAGGAAAAGATTCAGCGCGAGAAAGTCTTTGTCCGATAAGCAAAATTAATGATTTATCGAACTTGATGATCTGCGGAATTCGACAGATCATCAGACCGACAGATTCTGTAAAATCGCCATGCAATCATTGCTTGAATCGTTGATGACCAAGTTTCCGGATGCGGTGTTGTCGGTCGAGGCGGACACCGAGCGGCAGGAAATCACCACCCGAGTGGTTCCCGGCCGGATCGTCGACGTCGCCCGCTGGCTCCACGATACGCCGGAAGCGGCCTTTGACCATATCACGGACATCTGTTCGGCGGACTATCCGGATGATCTTGAGCGGTTCGAAGTCATCTACCATTTGTTGTCGCTGCCCCACCGGCGGCGCATCCGGCTGAAGGCGCGCCTGACCGAGGATGATCCGACGATTCCCTCTCTGACGAGCATTTGGAAGGGCGCGGATTTCATGGAGCGCGAGGTCTACGACCTCATGGGCATCAAGTTTGCCGGTCATCCCGATCTGCGGCGGATTCTCTTGCCGGAAGACTACGAGGAGGGTTACCCGCTTCGAAAAGATTTTCCGACCGAAGGGAAGGGCTGGAGAAGCTCCTTTCCCTTCATTCCTCGGCTGGACGAGCCGCCCAAAGAAATATCGGAAGGGGAGGTGCCGGAGCAAGAGAAACAGGCTTTCATCGTGCCCGACGAGAACCGGGACGGCAAGCGCCGGCGCGAGGAGCTGTTGCTGAACATGGGCCCCCAGCATCCCAGCACTCATGGGGTGTTGCGGGTGGTCCTGGAGCTGGATGGAGAGCGCATTGTGAAGGCCACCCCCGATCTCGGGTACCTGCACCGCGGGGTCGAGAAGTTGTCCGAGGGCCTCCATTATATGCAGGTCATTCCTCATACGGACCGGCTCGACTACGTCTGCGCCATGGCGAATAACTATGCCTATGTCCGGGCGGTCGAAAAGCTTTTATGCCTCAGGGTCCCGGAGCGAGCGGAGTACGTCCGCACGATCGTCGCCGAAATGCAACGGATCATCGGCCATCTGTTTTGGCTGGGGACGCAGGCGCTCGATATCGGGGCGATGACCGTGTTCTTCTGGACGTTCCGCGAGCGGGAAGTCCTGCTCGATATGTTTGAAAAGCTGTGCGGTGCCCGTCTGACCTTGAACTACTATCGCATCGGCGGCGTAGACAGCGACTTTACCCCAGAGCTGACGGCACGGTTGAAAGCGTTCCTTGCAACGTTCCCGGATAAAGTCAGTGAATACGATGAACTGCTCATGACGAACCGCATTTGGATCGGTCGGACGAAGAATGTTGCCGTCATCTCGGCCGAAGATGCGATCAACTTCGGATTGACCGGGCCGACGTTGCGCGGGTCGGGCGTCGCCTATGATGTCCGCAAGTACGAACCCTATGGAGCCTACGACAAAGTCGACTGGGAAGTGCCGGTGGGCAAGCACGGCGACACCTATGATCGCTATTGGGTTCGTATGGAAGAGATGCGGCAGAGCGCCAGGATCATCAAGCAGTGTCTCGATCAGATGCCCGAAGGACCGATCATGGCCGATATGCCGCAGGTCATCCCTCCGCCGAAAGCCCAAGTCATGCGGGATATGGAGAGCCTGATCCACCACTTCATCATTTTCACCCAGGGCTTTAAACCGCCGAAGGCCGAAACCTACTGCGGCACCGAAGCGCCGAAGGGGGAGTTGGGATTTTTCATCATCAGCGACGGGAGTCCGCGGCCGTACCGCCTGAAGATCCGGGCGCCGTCATTTATCCACATGGGGGCGTTCGATCACATGGCGCGGGGGTACCTGATTTCCGACGTCATCACGATCTTCGGGACGTATGACATCGTCATGGGAGAATGCGACCGGTAAGAAAGTAAAAAGTAGAAGGTACAAAGGTAAAAGTTAATCCCCCACTTTTTTTCTTTTAACTTTTGCCTTCGAGAAGCGACTTATGCTGCGAGAAAAGTACGCGACTGAAATAAGCGAGATTCTCGCCCGTTATCCTGTGAAGCGCTCCGCCTTGTTGCCGCTTCTGTATCTGGCGCAGGAGGAGGAAGGATACGTGACGGAAGCCGCGATGACCGAAATCGCAGGCATTCTGAAGTTGACCCCGCCGCAGGTGTACGAAACGGTGACGTTCTACACGATGTTGAACCTGAAGCCGGTGGGGAAGTTTCACATCCAGGTGTGCAAATCCCTGATGTGCGCGTTGGTCGGCTCGGACACGGTGTTGGCCTGGTTGCGCGCGAAACTGGGCGTCAAGCCGGGCGAGACGACGCCGGATCGAATGTTCACGGTCAGTGCGGTCGAATGCTTGGCCGCATGCGGCACCGGTCCGATGATGCAGATCAACGACGACTATTATGAGCGGCTCACAGAGGAGAAGGTGGACCGCATTCTCGCGGACCTCCGGCGTGAGGGCACCTCGTCGCTGAAAAGCGGACCGTTCATGTGGCCGGAGGCGCCTCCGGCGCAAGTAGCCAAGTAAAAGGGAAAAAGTAAAAAACTTTTGCCTTTTACCTTTTGCCTTGTAGACAACCATGCCGACATACGAAAAGATTCTTCTGAAAAACATGGAACAGCCCGGCTACAGCGGGTCGCTCGCTGACTACGAGCGCGCGGGCGGCTACCAGGCTCTGCGCAAGGTGATCGACAAGGTGGCGCCCGCCGACGTCACCGCCGTAGTAATGAAATCGGGACTGCGCGGCCGAGGCGGAGCCGGATTTCCCACCGGCGTCAAATGGGGATTTCTGCCCAAGGACTACCAAGGCCCCCGGTATCTCTGTTGTAACGCCGACGAGAGCGAGCCCGGGACCTTCAAGGATCGGCAATTGATTGAGCGCGATCCACATCAAATGATCGAGGGAATCCTCATCGCCTGCTATGCCATTCAGGCTGCCACCGCCTACATTTATATCCGCGGCGAATTTGTTCTGGGGGCGAAGATTCTGGAGCGGGCGCTGGCCGAAGCCCGGGCAGCCGGCTACGTCGGCGAAAATATTCTCGGATCCGGCCTTCGCATCGACGTGTGGGTTCATCGTGGGGCGGGCGCTTACATTTGCGGTGAAGAGACGGCGCTCTTGGAATCCCTGGAAGGCAAGCGAGGGCTGCCGCGTGTGAAGCCTCCCTTTCCGGCTACGCACGGGCTCTACAATAAGCCGACCGTCGTCAACAACGTCGAGACCTTGGCCAATCTCCCGCACATCCTGACGCGAGGGCCCGAATGGTTTGCGGCCATCGGCTCGCCGCCGAAGAGCACGGGGACGAGGGTCTTTTGCGTTAGCGGGCATGTGAAGCGTCCGGGGAACTACGAAGTGCCGATGGGGATCACCTGTCGCGAATTGATCTATGAACATGCCGGCGGGATGCGAGGTGCTCAGGCCCTGAAAGCATTTATCCCCGGCGGAGCGTCGGCGCCGTTTCTCACGCCCGAGCATCTTGACGTCAAGCTTGATTTCGAAGCCGTCGCGCAGGCGGGGTCCATGCTGGGATCGGGCGGGGTCACGGTGATGGAAGAGGGGACGAGTATGGTCTGGGCCGCCTTGCGGCTGATGGAATTTTTCTATCACGAGTCTTGCGGGAAGTGCACGCCTTGCCGTGAAGGCAGCTCGTGGCTCGTCCAAACCATGCGGCGGATCATCGATAAGCGCGGCCGTATGGAGGACCTTGAAACCCTATCGGATCTGTGCAAGAACATCGCGGGCCGGACCGTGTGCGCGTTCGGCGACGCGGAGGTCGCGCCGATCATGAGCACGCTCAAGAACTGGCGACAGGAATATGTCGAATTGATACAAGCGGCCGAGGCGGCAAATCTGCTCAGGCCGGAACCGGCGGGAACGAGACGATGACAGCTGCTGCGCAGGACGCAGAGCATATAGCTGATAGCACGAACGAGGATGGGCGGACTTGTTTGTGCTATAGGCCATACGCCATATGCCATTAGCTCTTCTAAGGACGAGATACTAGCGGCGAACGACGAGATACGAATCACGACCAAGTGACCTATGGCTGATTTTTCCAAAGACACCGTTCGTTTGACCATCGACGGCATCGAGGTGACCGTGCCCAAAGGCACGTTGGTCATCGAGGCGGCCAGGCGCGTCGGCGTGATGGTGCCGCATTTCTGCTATCACCCCAAACTGAAGCCGGACGCCAATTGCCGGATGTGTCTGGTGGAAATTGAGAAAATGCCGAAGCTCCAGACATCCTGCAGCACGCCCGTCACGGAAGGCATGGCCGTCAGAACGGCCACCACCGTCGTCAATGACGCGCACAAGTCGGTGCTCGAATTCATTCTCGCCAATCATCCATTGGACTGCCCGGTCTGCGATCAAGGCGGACGCTGTGATTTGCAGGACTTTTCGCATGAGTACACTCCGACCACCAGCCGCTTCGCCGAGACCAAACGGATCTTTCAGAAAGAATATTTCAGCCCGCTGATCGAAACGCAGATGAACCGGTGTGTGCAGTGTTTGCGCTGTGTCCGGTATTGCGACGAAATCATCGACGCCAAGGCCTTGGCGCCGTCCGGCCGGGGGACGATGACGGAGATCAAACACTTCGGCCATCATCAGCTCGACTGTGAATTCTGCGGCGGCTGCATCCAAATCTGTCCGGTGGGCGCCATCGTGAGCCGCCTCTCCATGTACGAATACCGTCCCTGGATGCTGAAGCGGGCGGATACGATTTGCACGTACTGCGGGGACGGCTGCCGCATCACGATCCAGACCAAGGGCAACGAATTGATCGAAGTCAACTCTTCGCACGGCGCAGGCCGGAACAATGGTGACCTCTGCGCCCGCGGATTCTTCGGGTTCCATGTGTCCACGCATCCCGATCGCCTGACTCACCCGCTGATCCGCCGCGATGGCCGGCTTGTTCAGGCGACTTGGGAAGAGGCGTTGGAGTATGTGGCCGAACAGACGACCAGGCTGAAGCTGGCCCACGGTCCGGATGCCTTTGCCGGCCTGGTCTCGTCCCATTGCACCAACGAAGATTTGTACGTGTTTCAAAAGTTCATGCGGCTGGTGATCGGGACGAACCATATCGACAGCAGTGCCCGGTACGGCCATATCACCGGTGTACGGGCGCTGCGCCGGGTGCAGGGAACTCATCGGTGGACCTTCACGTTCGATGACATCGCGTCCGCCGATGTGCTCTTGCTCGTCGGCACGAACATCACGGAAGCCAACCCGATCGCCGGACTCCGAGTGAAGGAGGCGGTCAAGAAGCGCCAAGCCGCGTTAGTCACGGTGGAAAGTCTTGAACCGGCCGTGGATACGATCAGCAATATCGCGAATCTGGCACGGCATCATGTGCCGGCTCAGCCGGGCCGACACGGTGATGCCGTCTTGGGGTTCATCAAGGCCATCGTGGAGGGCGACTTGCTCGATGCCGAGCTGGCGCGCGAAGCAGGCCCGTACAACCAGGCTCTGACCGATGCGGTTCGGCGGATCACGTGGGACGAGATCGAGAGGGCTACGGGCCAATCGCGCGCAGTGCTGGCGGAGACAGCCAAGACGTTGGCTCAAGCCGATCGGCTCGTCATCTTGGTCGGCGCTGATGTTCTGCGGCATCAGAGATCGCAGGCGGTAGTCACGAATCTGCTGGATCTGTTGATTCTGACCGGAAAGCTCCGGAAGCCCGGTTGCGGGCTTGGAGCGTTGGCCGAAGAAAGCAATGATCAAGGTGCGGTGGAAATGGGCGTTGCGCCGGAGTTCTGGCCGGGGGTGGACGAACTCGCGGATCGAGCGGCGCGAGAACGCCTGTCTCAGCTATGGCGCGAGGATCTGCCGCATCAGTCGGGCGCTTCGCTGGTGGAGATGCTGGATCTGGCCGACAAAGGGCGGCTCAAGGCCATGTTCGTAGTTGGAGAAAATCCCGTCGGGACGTTGCCTCCGGCCGCGCGAAGCCGTGAAGCTCTCTCGGCACTGGACCTGCTCGTCGTTCAGGAACTATTCCCGACCGAAACCACTGAACTGGCTCATGTAGTCTTGCCGGCGTCGTCATATGCCGAGAAGAACGGCACGTTTACCAACTCTGAAGGACATGT
Organism: Nitrospiraceae bacterium; assembly: GCA_035250505.1. Lineage (GTDB taxonomy): Bacteria > Nitrospirota > Nitrospiria > Nitrospirales > Nitrospiraceae > DASSBQ01. The sequence continues at coordinate 8,809 of DATFFC010000163.1, forward strand.
CCAAGCGGTCCGCCAGGCGATTGATCCCGTAGGAGAGAGCCGGCCTGATTGGGAAATCGAATCGGCGTTGTCGATCCTGCTGGGCTATCCGCTGGAATACGGCGATGCCCGCGAGATCCTCAAGGAAATTCGCGAAGTGATTCCAGGGTATGGGCTCCTGGGGCCGGCTCCGACGCCGCCCAAGGTGAATCCCGCTGTGCTTCGGCGCTATTTGGCCGAAGAGCATGCGAGCGATCTTTCGACTCGATATGGATTGAGCGCCGCATCGCCGCAGGCGGGCATGTCGTTGGTTTTCGGACAGAGCCTCTTTCATTCGGGCAAGCTGTCCCGAAAGGCCAAGGGACTTCTCGAAGTCCAGAGCAGCGGCGCGCTGCGGATGAATCCGGCGGATGCCGCCCGTCTCGGCGTCGTGGAAGGCGACGTGGTTCGCGTATCGAATACCCAGGGAGAAGCGACGACAACGGTGACGATCAGGCAGCGGGTGCCGGCCGGTATGCTCTGGTTTCCTGAGCACTTCAACGAGTCGCTCAAGCCGCTGGTGAGCTGGAGCGTTGATCCGGTTACACGGGTCCCGTATTGTAGGCTCGCGCATGTGTCGATTGAAAAAGTGAGGTAGGGGTCATGGAGATCGGATTACGATTGGCCGTTTCACTCGCGCAAATCGCCGCGGTCATGGGCGTCGTCATGCTGACGGTCATGGTCTTGACGCTGGCGGAGCGCAAAGTGCTGGGCTGGATGCAGGACCGCATGGGGCCGATGGAAGTCGGTCCGTACGGCATCCTTCAGCCGATTGCCGACGGCCTGAAACTGTTTTTTAAGGAAGATATCATTCCAGCCGGCGCCAACCGCTTTCTGTTCAGCCTTGCCCCGATCTTGGCCCTTGTGCCGGCTCTGATCGGCTTCGCGGTGATCCCCTTCGGTCCGAATCAGACCGTCGAGATCTTCGGGATGCAGATCAAACCGTTCATCATCAGCGACATCAACATCGGCATCCTGTACATCCTGGCCTTTGCATCCATCGGGGCGTACGGCATCATCCTGGGCGGCTGGTCCTCCAACAGCAAATATTCCCTGCTGGGCGGATTGCGGTCCGCGGCGCAGGTGATCAGCTATGAGCTGAACGTGGGGTTGGCGATCGTCGGCGTCATCCTGCTGTCCGGATCGCTCAGTCTGATGCAGATTACCGAGGCGCAGTCCGGGTGGTTCTGGAACTGGTTCGTGCTGGCGTTGCCGTTCCCGCAAATCTTCGCGTTCGTGGTGTACGTCATCTCATCGGTGGCGGAAACCAACCGCGTGCCGTTCGATCTGCCAGAAGCCGAGAGCGAACTCGTGGCGGGGTTCTTCACCGAATACAGCGGGATGCGGTTTGCGTTCTTCTTTATTGCCGAATACGCCAATATGATCCTGGTGAGTTGTGTCGCCGCGGCGCTCTTCTTGGGAGGCTGGAACGCGCCCTATCCCGGGACGCTTCTCGGCCACCTGGGATTGGAGAGCGTCGCCTGGATCGAAAATGTCGTGTGGTTCGCCGTCAAGGTGTATTTCTTCTTGTTTCTGTTTTTCTGGCTGAGGGCGACATTGCCCCGGCTGCGGTATGACCAACTCATGCGGTTCGGCTGGAAGGTCATGTTGCCGATTGCGCTGGGCAATATTCTGATCACCTCGATCGCCGCGTATTTGTTCCCCCGATCCTGAGGCACGTGATGGCCGCTGCGGCAGTCTCCTCCACCGGCAAACGGAAGTTCTCCTTTGGGGAATGGGTCCGGACGCTGACCTTCTATGAACTGCTGGTCGGCATGAAAGCCACCCTCAAACATTTGCTCCGGTATAAGCCGATCACCTTGCAGTATCCTCATGAGAAGCGCACGTTGCCGGAGAATTACCGCGGGATGCTGGCGTTGCTCCGATATGACGACGGAACGGAAAAGTGCGTCGGGTGTGATCTCTGCGAGGCAGCCTGTCCTTCCCGCGTCATCCGGGTGGTCAGCGCCGAAGTCCCCGGCGAACCCACCAAGCGGTATTCGAAAGAATATTATATGGACATGACCCGCTGTCTCTTTTGCGGGCTGTGCGTGGATGCCTGCCCGGTGGACGCGCTCGGCATGACCCGGGAGTTCGAGTGGTCGGTGTACGACAAACGCCAATTGCACCTCAACAAACAACAACTCCTTGCGATCGGCGATCGCTCCTTTCCGGTCAGGGAAAAACGCTTGGAGCTCCAGCACCGCAATGTGGCCTTCTTCAACGTTGCATTCAAGAGCCTTCCCCAGAAACCGAGTTGAGCGGAATGAAGCAATCACTCCATCGCGACCAGTACAGCCAGCCTACCTTTCTTGCGATGTCCCACTCAGACATCATGATGCCCTGCCGCGGATTCATCGCATGAGGGCGTCGCGCGCCTGTCCATGTGCGAGCACGCCATCCGGTCGGTCTGCGACGGATCAGGTGTCCGGTTCGGGATGGACGTATTGATGAAGCTGTATAGCCGGCTTAACCGCGTTCGGCTGGAATGGATAGGCATGGAGGCGTTGGCCATAGCGTCATGCCCAGAAAGTAAGCTCGAAAAGCAAGCGCGCGACGGCACCGCTCCGCTTCGGTGCAGCCTTACAGTCGTGCGCGAAAGCACCGCCATTGATCAGTCATACAAAGCGGATTCATCGCATTATGGCCAAGCCGGAGCTGCCTACCGTTCGTCAGCCGAAGGGTCTTTTCCAAGGGAATCGTTGTTTCAAACCGGGCTCCATAGCACGGGAGAGGTCCGGTGATGGCCTCCGTCTTTTTCTTTTATTTCGCCGCGATCATCGTTTCCACGTCGGTCCTGGTGGTGGCGCTCCGCAATCCCATCTATAGCGCGCTCTCTCTCTTGATCATGTTCTTTCACGTCGCCGGCCTGTACGTGACCCTGCATGCGGAATTCTTGGCGGCGGTCCAGGTCATCGTTTACGCCGGCGCGATCCTGGTGCTCTATCTCTTTGTGGTCATGCTCCTCAATATCCGGCGCGAAGACCGGTACCATGCCCAATTTCCCGTGGCGATGCTCCTCGGAATCATACTCCTGACGGAGTTGGTCTTGCTGGCTCTGCAACGAGGTTGGGCGCAGGGAACGGAGGCCGAGCAAGGCGGCGCCTCGGCCGCCGATCTCGGCAATACGCAAATGATCGGTGAAGTGCTCTATTCAACCTACCTGTTCCCATTCGAAGTGGCGTCGCTGGTTCTGCTGGTGGCCATGATCGGAGCGATTATACTCGCGAAGCGGGACATCCTGCCGGAGTCGTAAGCGGATGTTGAAAAAGTCTCTATCTCACCCGCCCACCCCGGCAGCGCCGAGACGCTGCCTTTCCCAGGCTCACCCGCCCGCCCCGATGCGCCAAAACGCATCTTTCACCGGGCTTCGTTCTCGCAAGGCATTGTGTGATTACCAATTCGCACTGGTGGGCAAACATGAGACCATCTCCGTGAGCACCTCATGACCGTCCCGTTATCCTACTATCTCGTGCTCAGCGCCGTGGTGTTTCTAACCGGCGTCGTCGGAGTGCTGATCCGGCGCAATATCATCATCATTCTGTTGTCGGTCGAGCTCATGCTGAATGCCACCAACATCAACTTCGTCGCCTTCTCCCAGTACTATCAGAATGTGGCGGGCCAGGTATTCGTCTTCTTTGCACTCACAGTCGCGGCGGCGGAAGTGGCGGTGGGATTGGCGATCATCATTGCGCTCCACCGGGTCAAGTCGACGATCAATGTGGATGAGTTTCAACTGCTGAAATGGTAACTGGCGAATAGCTGGTAGCGTATGGCTTATGGCACGGACCCAACAATGAAGAGCATATCGCAGATGGCTCATTGCGTATGGTATCGCCACGGCTCTTCGTTCGTGCTATCGGCTATTGCCATAAGCTCCTGAGTTCTATGCTCTACGCCCTCATTCCCCTGCTGCCGCTGTCGGCCTTCGTGATGCTCGGTCTCGCGGGCTCCCGCATCAAGGACCGGGCGCACCTGGTGGCGGTGCCGGCCGTGGTCGGCTCTTTCGTCCTGTCCCTGCTCGCCTTTTCGCAAGTCGCGACCGCCGGTCCGATCCATGACACCTGGTACACCTGGCTCACATCGGGGAATCTCGACATTCGGATCGGCCTATCGATCGACCGGCTGACGGCCGCCATGCTGCTCCTGGTGACAACCGTCAGCTCATTGGTCCACATCTACACGATCGGCTACATGCACGGGGAACCGGGCTATGCGCGCTTCTTTGCCTATATCGCGCTCTTCACATTCTCCATGCTGATGCTGGTCATGGCGGACAATCTGCTCCAGTTGTTCGTGTTTTGGGAAGCGGTGGGGTTGTGCTCCTATCTGCTGATCGGACACTGGTTCGACCGGCCGAGCGCCTGCGCCGCTGCGACCAAGGCGTTTATCGTGAACCGAGTCGGCGACTTCGGGTTCATCCTGGGGCTGTTTACGGTCTGGTATTACACCGGGTCTTTGGACTACGCCGTGATCTTCGACAGGGCCCGTGAATTGGGCGGTACGACGATCAATTTCCTCGAGCCCTTCGGCGGCTCCTGGGATATTTCCGTGATGACCGTGATTTGCCTTCTGCTGTTTACCGGAGCCGTGGGAAAATCCGCGCAGTTTCCACTTCACGTCTGGCTTCCCGATGCGATGGAAGGACCGACGCCGATTTCGGCCCTGATCCATGCCGCCACCATGGTTACGGCGGGTGTGTTCATGGTCGCGAGACTTTCACCGCTCTATGACCTCTCACCGACCGCCCTGACCGTCGTCGCGGTCACCGGCGGCGTGACTATGGTGCTCGGCGCGACGATCGCGCTCACCCAGCACGACATCAAGCGGGTCGTCGCCTATTCGACGGTGAGCCAGCTGGGGTATATGGTGATGGCCTGCGGGTTGGGAGCTTACGCCGCCGGTATGTATCATCTGCTCACCCACGGCGCCTTCAAGGCGCTTCTCTTCCTCGGCTGCGGGTCGGTCATTATCGCGCTGCACCACGAGCAGGACATGCGACATATGGGGGGCTTGAAGGAAAAACTCCCCGTCACCTATTGGACTTTCGTCGTCGGCTCCCTGGCCCTTGCCGGGTTCCCACTGACGGCGGGGTTCTTCAGCAAGGATGATTTGCTTGTCTCAGCTTGGGCGACGGGCCCCTTGGGACAATTCCTCGCCGTCGCAGGACTGCTGACGGCCGGGCTGACGGCCTTCTATAGTTTCCGCCTCGTCTTCGTCACGTTTTGGGGACCTTCACGTGTTGACCCGCATCACGCGGGCCACGTTCATGAACCGTCCCGCACCATGACGGTACCGTTGATGGTGCTCGCGCTGCTGAGCATCATCACCGGGTATTTCGGGATACCGGGATTTCTTGCGCCCGTATTTTCATCCGGCGAGGCAGCCGCGTCGCATCACGAGGGCTCGGCCGCCGCGGTCATTATGGCCGCCGCCACTATGGTAGGACTGCTGGGGATCGGCGCCGCTTATTATATCTACGTCGCCAACCCAAGCCTCCCGGATCGGCTGGCCCGCCGGTGGCGCTCTGCTTATGAACTCTCGCTTCACAAATGGTATTTCGATGAGCTGTATGACCGTTCGTTCGTTCGCCCGACGTTTGCGCTGGCCGCCGGCCTGTGGGAACAGATCGATGTGAATATCATCGACGCCGCCGTCAACGGCGTCGCTCGCGCGGTGGCGTGGGGCGGGTGGTTCTTGCGCCTGGTTCAAAGCGGCCAGATCCAACACTATGCCCTCGGAATGGCCTTGGGCACGGTCATCATTGTGACTGTCTTCATACTTATCTGAACGGCGATTCAATGACCGACTTCCCGTGGCTGACAGCCGTGATCTTCCTGCCGCTCTTGGCGGTCGGGGCGCTTGCTGTGGTTTCAGACCACGCGGCACGCTGGCTCGCCTTGGGTGCCACGCTGCTCGTCTTCCTCGCCGCTCTTCCGCTCTGGTGGCTGTTCGACCCAGGATCATCCCAGATGCAGTTTGTTGAACGCGCCTCGTGGATCACGGTGCCGCCCATTCAGTATAGCGTCGGGCTCGACGGTATCAGCCTGCCGTTGTTCCTGATGACGGCATTCCTGATGCCGTTCTGTGTTCTGGTCTCGTGGACCTACATCACGACGCGCGTTCGCAGTTTTCTCGCGATGCTCTTAATTATGGAAACGGCGATGCTCGGCGTCTTTGCCGCCCTGGACTTCGTGCTGTTCTATGTGTTCTGGGAAGTGATGCTCATTCCGATGTATCTGTTGATCGGTGTCTGGGGCGGCCCGAATCGGCTCTATGCGGCGATCAAGTTCTTCCTGTACACATTGGCCGGGAGCTTGCTTCTCCTGGTCGCGATCTTGGTCCTCTACTTCCACGGCGGGCACACCTTCGATATTCAGGCCTTGAGCCGGCAGACGTACAGCGCCACGCTGCAGACGCTACTGTTTTGGGCCTTCTTCGCCGCCTTTGCCGTGAAGGTACCGATGTTTCCGTTCCACACCTGGCTGCCGGACGCCCATGTAGAAGCGCCGACGGCCGGGAGCGTCGTCCTGGCCAGCGTCCTGCTCAAGATGGGGGCCTACGGATTCCTGCGCTTTACACTGCCTATGCTGCCCGACGCGACCGCGGCCTTCACCAACCTGATCATCGCGCTCTCGCTCACCGCCATCATCTATGGCGCATACATGGCGTTGGCCCAGGCGGACCTCAAGAAATTGATCGCCTATTCGAGCGTCAGCCACATGGGATTCGTCACGCTGGGGATTTTTGTCTTCAATACGCAAGGCGTCGAAGGCGCGGTGATGCAGATGGTCAATCATGGCATTACCACCGGCGCCCTCTTTTGTTGTGTGGGGATTATCTATGAACGCACTCATAGCCGGCTGATCGCGGACAACGCCGGCCTCGCCGGACCGATGCCGCGGTATGCGACGTGCCTATTGATTTTCACGTTGTCCTCGCTGGGCTTGCCGGGCACGAACAGCTTTGTCGGCGAATTCTTGGTGCTGGCAGGCACGTATGTATGGGGAAAATTGGCGACGGTGCTGGCCGCCCTCGGCATTATTCTCGCCGCCGCCTATTTATTATGGATGGCTCAACGGGTCGTGTTCGGGTCGCCGTCCGGGGAACATCGGTCCCAACTGACAGATTTGTCTTTGAGGGAAATGGCGACCTTGATTCCGCTGATCATCGCGGTGTTTTGGATCGGCTTGTTCCCCAACCCCTTCTTGACCAGGATGCATGCGACTGTCGGCAAACTGCTGGCGGGCGGACATCAGGTAGCCCGGACCGTTGCGCCGGCCGGTCACGACCCCGGGGCCTCTCCGCTGTTCGATCACTCGCGAACACAATGACACTGCCGCTCACCGATATTCTGGCCATCCTGCCGGAACTTCTCATCATAGGGACGGCCTGTCTCGTGCTGGCGCTCGACCCCATCACGCCGGCGGAGAAAAAAGACACGCTGGCATGGCTGACGCTGGCGGCGCTGGCCTGCTGCATCGGGGTGACGTCGTCGCAGATGTCGGCACGGATGTCGGTCTTCAGCGGCCTGGTCATCATCGATCCCTACGGGGCCTTCTGGAAATTGTTGCTGTATATCGTCACAGGGCTCACGGTGCTCTTGTCGTTGGTCTATCTCAAATCCGAACGGCTCCACGTCGGTGAGTATTATGGATTCATTCTACTGGCCCTCTCCGGCATGATGGTCATGGTGTCGGCTGCGGATCTTTTGACGATCTATCTCGGCACGGAGCTGATGTCCTTGTCGCTGTACGTGCTGGCCGGACTCAAACGGTCGGAGGCGCGGTCGCTGGAGGCGTCCGCCAAGTACTTCGTCCTGGGCGCCTTTTCGTCCGGAATCCTGCTCTATGGCATCTCGCTCCTGTTCGGCGCGGCGGGAAGTACCCGTCTGCCCGAGATTGCGGCGGCCACGGCCGACCAGGGCTTGACCAATCCGGTCCTCACCCTCGCAATGATCCTATTGGCGGTCGGATTCGGCTTCAAGCTGGCCGTTGTGCCGTTCCACATGTGGACGCCCGATGTGTATCAGGGTTCCCCCACGAGCGTGACGGTCTTCATGGCCGTGGCTTCCAAAGCCGCCAGCTTCGGGGCCTTCCTGCGTGTCTTCACGGAAGGTCTCGGTGGACTGAGGGCCGATTGGTATGGTCTCTTCTTGATCATCTGTATCGTGACATTAGTGCTCGGAAATGTGGTGGCGATCGTTCAAACAAACATCAAACGGATGCTCGCCTATTCCAGCATCGCGCATGCGGGCTATGCCTTGATCGGCGTGGTGGTCGCGGGGCGGGTCGGGGCGCCGGGAGGGGCTACCGGCCTGGCCAGTGTCATGCTGTATCTCGCCATGTATGCCTTCATGACCCTGGGGGCCTTTGCCATCGTCGCGATGCTCCGAAGGGGGTCCCTCGAAGGGGAAGAGATTCAAGATTTCACCGGTCTCGCCAAGCGTGAACCACTGGCGGCATTCCTGATGCTGATTTTCCTGGTCTCGCTCGCCGGTATCCCGCCGACTGCCGGCTTCATCGGTAAGTTGTATGTGTTCATGGCCGCGGTAGAGGCCGGGCTGGCCTGGCTTGCGGTGATCGCGGTGATCTTTGCCGCCGTCTCCGCCTACTACTATCTCCGGGTCGTCATGGTCATGTACATGCGCGAGCCGGACCCAGCGATCGTTCCGGTGCCGCGATTCGAAGGCTCTCCCGCATTGTCGATCGTGCTGGCTTGCGCGCTGGCCGGTGTGGTGCTCTTGGGACTTTTCCCCAATATCGTCGTGTCCCTGGCCATGCAAGCCGTGCCGCTCATGAAATAGCCGCGCGTCTCTGTCCATGGATTGCGCAGTGGCCCTGCGTTCGCGCGGCGAGCCGATATGTAATTCTTAGCAGGCTGTTGAGAAACTATAGTGCATGCCGGAAAAATCGGACCAGCGCAGGATCATCGAAGATATTGGAATAGTACGCAGGATGTTCGAAAAGACCACTGTATCACCCACCCAACCCCGGCGCATTTGCCACGCGCCTCTTCCCGTGCAAGGCCGCAGCGTCTCACGGTTACACCAGTGCGAATTGGTGAGCGCCCCTGTCCTGCGAGAACGAAGCCCGGTGAAAGATGCGTCCCGGGTACTCGATTGCCCAGCAATCGGTGGGCGGGTGGGTGAGATAAACCCATTCGGGGGCGGGCGGGTGAAATAAGGACTTTTTCAACATCCTGTTAGGGTCTTTGCCGTGACCGGCCGTATTCTGACAGATACCGCGTCGGCGTTCCGCCATCAGGGTTGCGTGAGCCTGGCCGCGTCGCTCGCCTTTTTCTCCTTCTTGTCTCTCTTTCCGATGGTCTTCTTACTGCTCTATTTCGTCAGCTTCGTGGTCAGCCAGGATGTGATCGGCTATCAGTTTCTTCTTGTGTTCCTCAAGGGGTTTCTACCCAGCGTGGGAGCCGGCCTCGCGGAAGAAATCCGGCGGGTCGCCCAACTCAACGAAGTACGCTGGATCATCTTTTTCATGTTCATTTGGTTCGGCGCATTGGTGTTTTACGAATTGGATTATGCAATGAACATCGTCTTCGGCACCGCCGGGCAACGACATCCGCTCATTTCGACGGCGATCGCCGTGGCTCTCGTCGGACTTCTCGCTGTGTTGCTCATCGTCTCGTACGTGGCTACGCAAACCATTGAACTCCTCACGAAGCACGCGCCGCATCTGTGGGGCATCAATCTCGTTGCCGTCGCCGCCCATGACTTTCTACTGACCTACACGCTTCCCTTTGTCCTTGCCTTCGTGGCCGTGACCTGCTTATACCGCTACCTGCCTCATCGGCGGCCGAATTGGCGGCAGGCCACGATCGGCGGGATCGTCTTCAGCCTGCTGTGGGTCGCCGCGAAACTGCTGTTCATCACCTATGCGGAACAGGCGGCCTTCTACACCCGTATTTACGGTTCGCTCCTGGAGGTCGTCCTGCTGCTGTTATGGGTCTATTATTCCGCCGTCTTGTTGCTCGTCGGCGCCGTCATCACGAGGCAGTTTCAGCTCCGTGCCGCCCAGCCGCTGCAACCAGCTTAGCGGATTGCTCGGTTCCGCCCTTTTTCTAGCGCCCGCCGGAACCCCCGTATAGAATCTTGTAAGAGAATCGATCTCTTTTCAGAACCATGACGGACGGGTTTGACAAGGATCTCCTCATGCTGGCGGGAACGCTGGCCGGCTTCGCGGCGGCGGTCCTCACGATCTTCGAACGGCTTCTGAACATTCAAGATCGGCTGGGTCTGCGCAAACCGAAAAAAGCTCGCCCTTCGGAAGAACGGCCGTTCCCACCGCCATCCTCTTCATCCGATCTTGTTGAGCCCAAGTTGCTGCAGCGAGCGTCCTATCTCTTTCTATATGAAACCGGCGTGATTGTGGCGGCGGGTATTCTCCTCAATTATCTCGGCCTCACGCTCAGCCGGCATCTGGAGAGCATCCTCTTCCTCGATATGACGGGCACGGCGTTGGCTGCATTTCTGCTCGGTCCCTGGTGGGGGGCGATCGTGGCTCTGTTGTCGAATTCGGCGGTGAATTGGCTGCTCTATCCCGAGGCGGGCGCTGATGTGGTGATCTTCCCCTGGTCTTTGGTCAACATGGCGGGAGGCTTCTTCTGGGGTGTCATGGGGCGCGGCCCGAGTTTCCGCCGCTATCTCAAGACCGGCCGGCAATCCATACTCTCGCACGCGTGGTTTCTCGCCGTGTTCGGCATCGGCGGCGCGATGGTGATGAGCGTGCCCGGCACATGGGTCCAGGCGGCCCTCGGCGAGCAGGCTGTGTTCGCCCTCAATCCCGACGTCGCCGCTGCCTTGGCGCGAATGGTGGCCCAATGGGAAGAAGTAGTCGGCGGATACTTGCAATCGTACGTCGGCCTGACATGGGGCGAACAGGTCGGCTGGACACTGGTCAACTGGTTTCAGAACTGTATCCGTTATATCCCCGATAAGACCTTCAGCGCCGCCATCGCGCTCGTCGTGCTCAAGTACGGCTATCCATTGTTCGAGCGGGAATTGATACACGGCGCACCGGCGGGCGAACGGATGCCGGATGAGCGGATCTTGCCCTTAATCCTTGGACTGTTGTATGCGCCGTCCTGCGCGACGCTGCTCACCGGTGAGCAATATGCCGGCTCATCCTATTGGCCGCTCTGGGCCGCGCCCTGGCTGGCAATCGTGGGAGGATATTGGTGGCTGCGCTATCGGGGAGCGAGCGAGGCGTCGCTTCAAACGTCGCGCGCGCTGCGGGCCGGACGATATGCCAAAGCGCTGAAGCTCATCGGCAAAGAATCCTCCTACGAATTCTGCCGCCGCCTGACGTTGATGACGCTGATCGCCAGCCTCATCTTTGTGCTCTTCTTGCCGATCCTACTGGTCGATTTCTATCGGGTCGCTTTCAATTTCTTTTGCGTGGTGTACGGCTTTCTCTTGGTCGTGCACCTGCTTCGCGTGGCGATCGTGCAGAATCTATCCGAGGCGAGAGCGGAGGAGTAGGGCACAAACAAAGAATGAAGAGCTAATGGCTGATAGCCGATGGCCGATGGCACGAGAATGAATGAAGAGCTGATGGCCGATAGCCGATGGCTTATGGTACAAGTCCCGCAGACAGGGGACTGATGACGAATGAACGTTGGCTCATGGCGGCGACTCTTTTCCAGCGTTCGTGCTATTCGCCATCAGCTATCGGCTATACGCTCTTATGTTCCCCTCACGCTTGATATTGTTCGGCGAAATGCGCGATGGCGGCACGGGTGATCAACCCCACCACCTGGCCATTTTGGACGACGATCAACCGCTCGATGTTTTGCTGAATCATCCGGTCGACGGCCTGCATTGTGGACATGTCCGGACCGACCGTCGACTCCTCGTCGATCGTGCGCATGATTTCCTCAACCCGGATCGACGGCCAACGGGAGATCGGGATGGCCTGCACATCCGCCACGGTGACCAGGCCGAGCAGGCGGCTCTCTTGGACGACCGGGAAGCCGCTGTGGCCGTACGGGAGGAAATAGCGGTTGACCGCCTCCTCCAAGGATAGGTCCGGCGTGAGCGACATCACCGGGGTCACCATCAATTCGCGGATCGGCACGGCAGCCAACGACGCGCGCATGGCTGCCTGCCGACGGCTGCCTCGTGCTGCGGCAAACAGGAAGATGCCGAGGAGAATGATCCACCCTCCACTGCTGGCCAATTGAGCCGACATGGTTCCGGAAACGGCGCCTGCCACCAAAAACGCGCCCATCAGGCCGAAGCCGACGCCGAACAATAGTCCGACCGTCGCCGCTTGGCTGGTCGCCCGGTAGAAGTCCTTTTTCCAGGCCCACAACCCCGCCCGCAAGACCCGGCCGCCATCGAGGGGAAATCCCGGGAGCAGGTTGAACAGCCCCAAATTTGCATTGACCGCCCCCAAGACTGCTCCGAGAGCAATCAGCCCGCGGAAGGCTTGCGCGGTCGATGACGCTTCGGCGAGCGTAACAAGGCCGAGGCAGACTGCGGCGATCACTAAACTGACAATGGGGCCGGCGATCGCGATGAGGAACTCCGCGCGCGGACTGGGCGGCTCCTTTCGCATCTGCGCCACGCCGCCGAAAATGAACAAGGTGATCTGGCCGATGGGGATCCGATACTTCAGCGCCACGTACGAGTGCCCGAGTTCGTGCAGGAGCACGGACGCGAACAACAGAAGCGCGGCCATGGCCCCCATGGCCCAATAGCGAATAGTCGAAAGACCCGGCAGTGTGTCCGGCAGATAGCCGGTCGCCAGGCTCCATGTGACGAACCAGAAGATGAGCAGCCAGGAAACATGGATACGGATGGGAATCCCGTAAATTCGCCCGATCTGCCAATCAGGACCTTGCATAACTCTCACGGTAACAGGGCATCGACGCACCGTCAACTATCCGCGATCGCCCTCTTCGAGTATACTGGCGCCATGCGATGCGGCATTGTTGCATGCCTGGCGGTGGGGGCCGTAGCCGGTGTGTCGCTTGCGGTAAATGCCGTCCAAGCTCAGGTTGTCACTGCCGGATCGCAGTCGTGCGCGGCCGTCGCGTTGACATACGATCTCTGTCCGGTGAAGGCGGCACCGGGATTCGATTCCGAATTGATAGAGTTTCTGAGAGACAGACGGATCCCCGCCACTTTTTTTGTGTCCGGCAGGTGGATGGCCCGGCATGATGGCGCGGTAAGAGAACTACTGGCCGTGCCGTCTTTCGAAGTGGGTACCCACGGCGACGTCCACGCGCATCTGCCGCTTTATGATGCCGAGTACCAGACACGCGAAATCGGAAAGCCGGTCGACATGTTGAAGTCGAAATACGGGCGTCAAGCCACGTTGTTTCGGCCACCGTACGGCGAGTTCAATGATGCCACGCTGCAAGTGGTGAAGGCGTTGGGACTCCAGTTCATCATGTGGTCGATCGAATCCGGCGATCCGGACCCTGAGTTGAACGCCGCTGCGATCGTGACTCGGATCAAAAAGAGGCTGAAGCCAGGCAGTATCATCGTCCTACATGCGAACGGCAGGGGGCGGCATACCAAACAAGTCACCGAAACCTTGATCACTACCGTACTGCCCGACAAAGGGCTCAGACCATTGACCATCTCCGACCTCCTCTCATGCAATCAGCCGGCCGACTAGTTCCCGTCGTCAGACCCATGACACCGGATGATCGCGCAGCGGTGATTGCACTCTTGGCCGGCTCCGATCCCTGGAAGCGGCTCGGGTATGCCCCTGAGTTCTGGGAGCGAGCCTTCTCTCCGCTGCCGCAGGGCCGGGAGAGTCTGGTCCTCCAGCAGGGTGACGATGTGGCGGGTATCGCTCTCGTGCGGCCGAAGTTTCTGTTCGGGGATTATTTGGAATTGCTGGCCGTCGCTCCTACCTTAACCGGACAGGGACTGGGGAGGCTGCTTTTGACACATGTCGAATCGCTGGCCTTTACTCGCGGCAAGAACCTCTTCGCCTGTGTCTCCGACTTCAATACCGGCGCGCGACGATTTTATCGCCGCCACGGCTTTGTCGAAATCGGGCCGCTGGCCGATTTGCTCGTGCCTGGATCTGCCGAGATTCTCCTGAGGAAAACGATCGGTCCCGCCAAGGAGGCTGCCGTACCGTCTCCCGTGTCTTGAGGAGGCTCTTCGATCGCGCTAAGATCAGATAAGGGGTGGGTGTATGAACGGAGACAAAAGAGCTCATGGACTCTTTATTCTGGCGTTCACGGTCTGCTGCGCGATCAATGGGCCTATCCCGAACGGCCTTGCTCAAAGCGGGAGCGGTGGAGCCGGCGGCGGACCGGGCGTAGGAAGCGGCCTCGGAGGTGGAGGAAGCAGCTCGAGCGGGTCGCCCGGTGTGGGCGGCGGGAATCCCGGAATGGGGAGGCCGGTCGTCCCGCGCGGCAAGAATCCCGATGCGCCTTTCCTGAACCCACAATTACCGAATACCCAGTCTCAGCAGCGTGACCGCGCGCAGCGACTTGAAGAGCAGCTTCGGCACGGTCAAGTGAATCCGACCACCCCGCAAACTGAGATGAGCGACCGGCTGGACCAGCTGTACAAAAATTCTCCCACCCGACCAGGGACGCCAGGAGAAGGCGGGAAGTAAGCTGGAGGAGCTCGGCCGCACGAATGCGCCATAACGAACGGCACCGGTCGAACCGCATCGGTTGGCTTCGGGCAGCTGTGTTGGGCGCCAACGACGGGATTGTCTCGACGGCCAGTCTGGTCGTCGGCGTCGCGGCTGCCGGAGTTTCCAGAAGCGATATTCTGATCGCAGGCACCGCGGGGCTGGTCGCGGGCGCCATGTCGATGGCAGCCGGTGAATATGTCTCCGTCAGCTCACAAGCGGACGTTGAGGAAGCGGACTTGGCACGCGAACGCCGGGAACTGGCCGCTGATGATCGCTCGGAACGGGCCGAACTAGCCGCAATCTATGTCGGGAGAGGACTTGACCCGGCTCTCGCCAAGCAGGTGGCGGAGCAACTGATGGCGCACGACGCCATCGCGGCCCATGCTCGTGATGAATTAGGAATTTCCGAATTCCAGCGTGCGCGCCCGGTGCAGGCCGCCCTTGCGTCGGCGGCAACGTTCTCCCTCGGCGCGGCTCTTCCCCTGCTCATTGCGTTATTCGCTCCTGGAAGCCGGCTGGCTCCGGCGGTGACCGGGATGTCCCTATTGTTCCTCGCGGTTCTTGGTTCGCTGGCGGCACGTGCGGGAGGAGCACGATCGATCCTCGGCGCGCTGCGGGTTGCCTTTTGGGGCGCCCTTGCCATGGCGGTCACCTATGGGGTAGGAGCCTTGTTCGGGACTATCGTCTGAAAGCGGATCTGGAATATTGCCCACCGTAGCTGAAATACCGCTACCCTGACCACGGTCCGATTTCCAGACAATATCCAAAGCCGAAGCCGGCCAGCTGTATCGCTCTTTTGAGCAAGACCTACGCCTTGCGTTAAGCGCGCGTAATCCCGTGTCATGAATGCGGACATAGCATGACGAAAACACTATACATGCTGCAGGAATGCCACAGAGGGACACAAGTTGTCCCGCGATGGCCCTCGACAAAGGGCCCTGCTTTTCGAGACTTTTGTCTAGTGGTTAAGCGGGCCGGACGTGATTAGATTTTTAACGGAAGAGGTATTCTTGAATTAATTCGAATATCCAGCTGAGGTGAGTATGCGCCGCACACCGCTTCGAAATCGCATCGACTCACAGGCAGGCACCAAATTCCGCCGGTCCACAAGTCCCGCGCGAAGGAGCTCTCAAGTGCAACGGCGGACCGCTCGCATCCCCTTGGGTTGTAAAGTATTCTACAGTGGAGTCGATGTCC
>DATFFC010000164.1:0-4871 GCA_035250505.1 Nitrospiraceae bacterium
TGCACCCGCCGGCCGGCACGGATCCGCCCCAACATCCGATAGATGAGCCGAGCGATGCTGAACTGCGGGGCGACGAATCCATCGATGGGGGCGATCTCGCTGACGTCCATCCCGACAATACCTGGTCCGTTGGCCAGCGCCGTCACCAAGGCAAGCGTGTCGTACCAGCCGAGCCCGCCCGGCTCCGGCGTGCCGAGCGCGGGCACCAGCGAAGCATCCAGTCCATCACAGTCAAACGTCAGGTACACCGGTCCGGTGCAGGCCTTGACGACGTCGGGAATCCAACGGGACGCGCGGCCCTCATACGGGCCGGAGGGATCGAGAATACGCGCGGCAAGGAATGTCGTGATGGATTGGTCACGAGCGATTCGGTCGACTTCTTCCGAACTGATCGAGCGAATGCCGACTTGGACGAGGCGGAGTCCGTCGTCCGCGACCCGCGCCATGACGCTTGCATGACTATAAGGATTTCCCTGGTATGCATGACGCAAGTCGCCGTGGGCGTCAATTTGCAGCACGCACATGCCGGGATAGCGGGTGGCATGGGCACGGATCGCCCCGAGCGCCCCCGTGTGCTCGCCTGTCAACGTCACGAGAAATCGGCCGCTGCCGACATGCGGCTCGACGAACTCTCGGATCGCTTCCACCGCGGCCGCATCGACACGACTTTCCAACTCGAGCGAAGCCGAGGTCGCAATCCCACCCCATTCCCGGTAGGGTTCGCCGCCGACCGTCTCGTCGTACAACTCGACCTGTCGCGACGCTTCGAGAATCGCCGAGGGTCCGCGGTCCGATCCTAAGATATAGCTCGACGTGTGTTCGTAGGGGGCCGGTAAAACGTACACGCCCGCCTGTTTCGGATGGCACCACGGCTCATCGAGACCGAGAAAATTCTGATCCTGGCCGAGCCAACCGGCGGGAAGGGACATGGGGAAGTTTACATTGTAAGTTTAGAATTTGGAGTTTGAAGTTTGGATATTCGAAATTCTAAACAGCCGACTTGAAGCAAATATTGAGACATCAGGACCGGCGGCGCTCGCTCTTGGGCAGATTCTCCTGCGGAATGAACACGGCCAGCGCCACCACCGTCGTCCAGCGATTCGGCCGGCCGATCGCGGATTGCGTAATGTTCAGCGTGCGCACGATTTTCCCGCCCATCTTGAAAACCTGTTCACGTTCCTTCCAAGCCACGTTGGGGTCGAATTCGACGCCCAATGTCGTCGCCAGCATCTGAGCCGCCAGATCTTCCGTGTATTCTCCGGATTCTTCGTCGGTCTCGCCGTAGGCGTGATGCTCGGAAAGGTAGCCGTACGTGTGCCGATCGGTCGGGATCGCAAGACCGATCGAGGCGGAGATGAGCCGATTACGCTCGTTGGTATCGGAGCGGGCCATCACGCAAAACGTGATTTCCCCCGGATTGAGGAGCCCTTCCCCGCGCTTGCGCGGGACGATTTTGCAGTTTGGCGGCAGAATGGAGGAGACGCTGACGAGATTACAGTACGCAACACCCGCGCTGCGCAGAGCCTGCTCGAAGGAAGCCAGCTTTTCCTTGTGCACGCCGACTCCCCTCGTGAGAAACATGTGTGTTGGCACCATCGTTCGATTCCCCCTTCGACGCCGGCGTCCACGTCATGATCGTCGGCTCCCCATCGCACGCGCGGCAAGAATTCACACGCGGTTCCAGCGCACACTCGGTTGACACGGGCCGCAGTTGTATCAAGTTTGCCGGGCATCCGCAATATGGCGACGAGATTTTTTTGGAATCGGCGGGCGAGCCGCCGGCCTGCGTGTGGTCACGACGCGGGCCGGCGCAGATTGAGTACGAGGAGGCGCGGCTCCGTCATCTCTTCGATGGCATACTTCACGCCTTCGCGGCCCAAGCCGGAATCCTTGACGCCGCCATACGGCATATGATCGACGCGAAAGGTCGGAATTTCGTTGGCGAGGACGGCTCCGACTTCCAGATCGCGGAAGGCCGAGAAGATTCGGTTGATATTCTGCGTAAACACACCGGCCTGGAGGCCGTAGGGAGAATTGTTCAACAGCGCCAGCGCCTGTTCGAACTGATGATAGGGCGTGATCGTGACGAGCGGGCCGAAGACCTCCTCACAGGACACTTTCATCGTCGCATTCACGTTGGACAGGACCGTCGCCTGCAGCACGGATCCGGCACTGGTGCCTCCCGCCAGCACTTTGGCGCCTTGTGCCACGGCCTCCTGGATCCAGCCTTCCACCCTGGCGGTCGCCTTCCCATCGATGAGCGGACCTATCACCGTCGCCTCATCCGACGGATCACCGGCTTTGAGCGCGCCGACCTGAGCCAACAGTTTCGCGGTGAACGGTTCGACGATCGATTCATGCACGAGAATACGCTGGACGGAAATGCACGTTTGGCCCGCGTACGTGAAGCCGCCGACGGCACAGCGCTGTGCGGCGAATTCCAGATCGGCATCCGGCTCAACGATGACGCCGGCATTGCCGCCGAGTTCGAGCAGGACCTTTTTCTTGCCGGCTTTGGCTTTCAGCATCCAGCCGACTTGGGCGCTGCCGGTAAAACTCAACAACTTGAAGCGAGGGTCGCTGACCAATCGCTCGGCCACATCGTTCGCGCAGGGCACGATATTCAGAGCCCCTGCCGGAAGGCCTGCTTCCACGGCCAGTTCGCCCAAGAAAAGCGCCGTCAGCGGAGTTTGGGGAGCCGGTTTGATGAGAATCGAATTGCCCGCCGCGAGCGCGGGAGCCACCTTGTGCGCGACCAGATTGATCGGAAAATTGAACGGCGTGATACCCAAGACGGCGCCCAGAGGCACTCGCCGCGTGACTCCCCAGTAGGGGTCCGTCCCCGGAGTCCAGTCGAGAGGCACCACCTCCCCACCGATCCGCTTCGCCTCTTCGGCCGCAATGGTAAAGGTCTGAATGGCCCGGCCGACTTCGCGCCTGGCATCCGTGATCGGTTTGCCCGCCTCTCCGGCAATAATGCGGGCGCCTTCTTCCTGGCGCGTCTGGAGGAGGCGGGCTATGGCGTGGAGCAGTGTGGATCTGGCATGGCCCGGCAAGTTTCGCATCAGCCGGGCCCCTTCGATCGTCGCCTGAATGGCGGGCTCGATCTCGCTGCGCCCGGCTTGGCAGACTTCTGCTACGAGTTGGCCGTCATAGGGATTGACGACCTTGGCTGTCGTTGCAGTCTGCTGCCATCGGCCGGCAATGAGAAATGGTCGGGCCGTCGCCACTGAGCGCTCCGTGCATTGAGATGGGGGACCCTTAAGACACGCGTTCGATAGGTGTCGCAGCGGCGGCCTCCGGTTGCGGAGGCTCCGGCTTCACCTGTGCCGCCTGGGCCTTGGCAATCAGCTCCTCGGTACCCCAATCGCGGACCGCGTCCAAAGTGAAGGCTTCATATGTTGAGACGCCGTGGCATGTCGGGCAATCCGGCATGGGCACTTTCCGAAAGAACACTTCATTGAGGCACGACATGCACACCCAAAGATCCGGCTCCCCTTGTTTCGTCGACACATCCCAGAAGGCCTGCTTCGCGCTCATCTGTGGTTACCTCTCGCTTGGTGGACCGCTGCGTTGATGAAATTTAGCGTTTGGACTTCGGGGCGCCCGAGGCCGGCGCCTCCAAGAGCCGGTCGATCTCTTCCGCAAAGGATTCGAACGGAAAGGCGCCGGGAATCGCCACCGCCGGATCGTTGGCCGTCGGCGGTTGCGCGGACCGCATGATAACGAATCCGGGCGTGCCGTGGAATCCCCATGAGTTCGCTTCCTGACGATCTTGAAAAATCGCCTTGACATGCCGGCCGTCGCGAAGACATTGGGAGAATCCTGCTTGGTCGAGCCCCAGCGCTTTGGCATGTTGCAGGAACAGATCCTGATCCAATTTGGCCCGTTCCGCAAACAGCCGGTCGTGCATCGGCCAATACGCCCCTTGATCCCCCGCGCACCGCGCGGCCACCGCCGCACCAACCCCCGGTCCTTGGTCCGCCCGCGGATAGTCTTTGTAGAGAAACCGTACCTTGCCGGTATCCACGTAACGCGCCTGCAACCGAGGCCATGTCTCCTTGAAGAATTTTAAGCAGAAGCCGCACGTAAAGTCTGAATACTCCACCATGGTGACCGGCGCATCGAGACTGCCCCGCACACGCTGGTCGACCGCCACCGACGTATTGGCAGCGGACGCGGGGCCCGCAAAGATAAGGATGAGACTGCACGAAAGGAGCGCGCGGAATTGGCCGGCCGGGGAGGATGTCATGGAGCGTTGGTCTTTGCCTTGGCTCGTTCAAGCAATCCCATAAGCAAGAGCGGCCACACGACGGTGGCGTCACTCAGCACTTCGGAGAACCGTCCGCCTTCGGCCGGCGAGACGAATTTTCCCCACGAGATACCCTCCTGATAAGTACACCCGCTCAGGCCGCCCCAGTAATCGGGCTCGGGACAAATGCGAACGCCGTAGTGAAACCGCGGCGGTTTCACATTCAAGCCCAGCCGGCTGTTGCCGATTTCAATATAGGGAGCCACCTGCTGCGCCCAGTTGCGGGGCACGCCGCCGCCGATGGTAAAGATGCCGAGACGCTTGGCGGACAGAATATCCTCGGTATAGGCATGGAGGTCCAGGTACGGATTGAATTGCGGACAGGTCTGGTGGAGCGCCTTCAAGACCGCGAGATCGCCTTCACCCTTGGCCTGGCTTCTCGCCATATCGATGCTGCGGCCCATCGCCCAGGTTCCGACATCCAAGCCCACTTCGGAATCGGTGAACGCGGGGATATAAACGGGGACCTGTTTCAGATAGGCGCTTTTCAGGATGCCGGCGCCTTCGTATTCCTCGGCCAGCGTCTTGCCGAGTTCGCGGGTCATTCTCGAGGACGACA
>DATFFC010000165.1:0-9979 GCA_035250505.1 Nitrospiraceae bacterium
CGTAGGATACCGGTATCCAGGTATCAGAACAACACAACGCGTGGGAAGGGACACCCTTTTTTTGTGTTGAAAGAGCGCGTAGGCTTTTAAGGCGACTTCGGATACCTCTTCGTCACCGAATCGAAAGGAGCGGGTCATGGCAACCCCAGCGAGCATTCAGAAGCATCCACTTCATCCGATGCTGATTCCCTTCCCGATCGCGCTCTGGATTTTCTCCTTCGCCGGCGATGTGATTCATATGACCGGATTGGGAGGCATGGTGTGGATGGACATCGCCTTGTATACGATGATCGGCGGCTTATTCGGTGCTCTGGCTGCAGCGATTCCCGGATACATCGACTATCGCTCGATTGCCGATCCGGCAGTGAAGCGGATCGGCTTCTGGCATATGCTGACGAATCTCTCCATTGTCGCGCTGTTTAGCCTAAACATCGTGCTGCGTATCATCTGGGAAGCAGCCACTGTCCCGATCATCTTGTCTCTAATCGGAATGACCTTGCTGGGACTGTCAGGCTGGTTAGGGGGTGAATTGGTGTATGTCCACGGCGTGGCCGTGGAACCACAGGAGGGCGCCCGGGCTAAGAAGAAAGATCGAAATCGGGTCGCCTCATAGCGCCGGCTCAGTCCTTGATCGCCGGCAGGACGAGCGTGAACACCGAGCCTTTCCCAACGTCGCTCCTTACGGTGATGGAGCTCTTGTGGGAGTCGGCAATCTCTTTGACGATGGAGAGTCCCAGCCCCGTCCCCCCGACGTCCCGCGTCCTCGAATGATCGACGCGGTAGAATCGCTCGAACAGATGGGGCAGATGCGCCGCATCGATACCGTGACCGGTATCTTCGACGGCCACACGGACTTCGTCGGGCGTTCCGCTCAATCGCACCACCACCGCTCCGCCCTGGTCGGTGTAGCGGAGCGCGTTGTCCAAGAGGTTGATGAACAGTTGCTTGAGTTTCTGCTCATCCCCCTGAACCGGGAGAACCGGCTCGGTTTCCAAGGTCAGACGGATCATCCGATCCTCGGCGAGCGGAACAAGATCGTCGATCAATTCCCGCAACACCGGCTCGAGCGCCAGCGGCGCCAAATGGACCGGAGGCCGATCGCCGGCGAACCGGGCCAGCGTCAGCAGGGACTTGGTGAGCGCCATCAGCCGTTCCACCTGCTCCAGATTGGTGATCAATGCTTCACGATACTCGTCGGCCGTCCGCATTTTTTGAAGCGATACCTCCAGGTTCCCCTGCAACACAGTCAGAGGCGTTTGCAACTCGTGCGCCGCACTATCCACAAAGGATCGTTGGCTCTCGCTGGCTTTCTGTAGCCGATCCAGCATGGCATTGAACGCCTCGGCCAGCTGCCGGAACTCTTCGTAGGGAGCATCCAAATTGAGCCTGGTCCGCAGGCTCGAAGCAGAAATTTTTTCGGCGGTGCGACTGAGGGCCTTGAGCGGCCGCAGAACCCTCTGCGCGAGCCACGCGCTCCCGGCCCAGGCGGCAATGACCGCCGCGACTGAACAGAGGATCAGAAGGCCCATGAGGTTTCGCAGGGTACGCTGTACGAGATCCAACGGCGCTTCCGCTTGCAACACGAACCGCACTTCCCCTTGCCGCCGAACCGGTACCAGCACCCGACGCACCGGTGACCCGTTAGGACCTTCCACCGTA
Source organism: Nitrospiraceae bacterium (assembly GCA_035250505.1). Lineage (GTDB taxonomy): Bacteria > Nitrospirota > Nitrospiria > Nitrospirales > Nitrospiraceae > DASSBQ01. The sequence continues at coordinate 1,660 of DATFFC010000165.1, forward strand.
TCGTAGACCGCCTCTCCTCGACTCACCTCCTCCAACGCGCCCGGCGCGACCGGAGGCAGCGGGATGACGTCTTCGCCTTTGAAGACCACGGTGCCGTTCGGGGCCAGAATCTGAATGCGGTGAGACACTTCACGAAGTTGCTGACTTTGTTCATCGACCGGCTGCCCGTCGTTTTCGTCGGGCAGGATCTCCCCGTCCTGCGCCTGAAGCAGTTCCGGTCGCTCCGCCACGAGATGGGCCAACGTGTCGGCCAAGCCGACCAACCGCCCATCGACATAGCGGGTCAACAGGGTTTGAAACCCCCAATACACCAGCATGTTGAAGACGATGAGCAGACCCAGAATGAATATGATCGCCGCCAGGCGGATTTGCCCTCGGAAGGAATTCATCTGTCCGTCTCCAACATATAACCGACACCCCGAACGGTGGTAATCAACGCCGGAGCAAAGTCCTTATCCATCTTTGCCCGCAGCGCTCTGATATGGACATCGACGATATTGGTCGTGGGATCGTAATTCAATCCCCACACATGCTCGATGATCGCGGTGCGTGTAAGCACACGATCGCGATTCCGCAACAAATACTCGAGCAAGGCATATTCCTTGTTCGTCAGCATGATCTCCTTGCCCCCACGCCATACGCGGTGCGATGCCACATCGACGACCAGGTCGGCGGCTTTCAATTGCGCCATCGGTCCCGGGCCGCCCCGGCGAATGAGCGCACGCACGCGCGCCACCAGTTCAGCAAATGCAAACGGCTTGGTGAGGTAGTCATCGGCCCCCGTATCCAGGCCCGCCACTTTGTCCTCGACGGTATCCCGAGCGGTCAAGAGCAGAATCGGCGTGCGGTCTCCCCGAGCCCGCACCCGGCGGCAAAATGTCAGCCCATCGACCTTCGGCAGCATCACGTCCACAATCATTAGGTCATAGGTGTTGTTGCCCGCCAAGTCCAACCCGGCCTCTCCGTCTTCCGCAACATCGACCGCATGGCGCTCTTCCTGCAGTCCCTTTTGGACGAATCGAGCTAGGTCCTTGTCGTCTTCAACCACCAGAATCCGCATGATTGTTCCGGCGAGCGCCGGCTCCCACGATAGCTGCGATTATGTCCCGATTGGAACACACGTGCTGTCAATAGAAGCAGACCGACGGGTCCGATGCAAGGCGGCCGATGCAATAGGCGCGGTGCATCCGGCTCAATGAAGGGCTGCGGGCTTCGTTTCTACGCCGGATGAAGGATTCTTCACTGGTCCTTCACCGACCGTTCATGAGCTCGACTTATCTCGAGAACTGACCGGGATGCAATAACCCCGGAGAAAGGAGCGCGCGATGCCGTTGATGCTGCTATTCGCTCATCCTGCTCTCTTCTTGCTCATCGTCATCCTGTTGATCAGCTTCACCCTTTCTGGATTCATGAGCGACAGAGAGTCAGTGTGACTCTTTCCTGACTACTGGTCATGGGAATCGACCTCGTATCCATTCTCCAAGATAGTGCGTGATCGCAATGACGCACATTCCTACAAACACATGTTCAGCGATCACGCCCCACGGAGAAATTTTCTGCATACGGGCCACCCAAAAGCTGAGCATCGCGAGTAGCAACAGACCCCAGCCGACACTGACCAGAATGGCTAGATCGAGCGAGAGAAACAGAACCGGAAGCGCGGTCCCCGCGATGAGAAACTTCGCCGCAAATGTCGCCAGGGTCGCTTCCCAGACATGTCTGTGTGAGGCGTGATTCTTCGATTCCTCCGAGACATGAATGCCCAAGGCATCGGACAGGGAATCGGCCACGGCAATGGTCAGGATGCCGCCCAGCACCACTGAAGCCGCCTGGCTTCCCGAACGGAGGCCGACCATCATGCCGAGCGTCGTGATTACACCGGAAGTCAGACCGAAACTCAGGCCGGTCCTAAGCGAATGTCTCATTCCCCATTTCACCCTACACGATCTGTTCCTTGCGCAACACCGCCACCAGGTCCTTCTCTGCGGCCAGCAGCGCCCCGAGCCCGAAGAGCACCGTCGCCAAGGTAATGACGTCGCCGACGATAGGGATGAGCGAAAGGACGGCATACACCGCCAGTCCGGTTACAAAACTCCAGACCAGCGGAGAGGAGTCGGACGTTCGGCTCAAGAGCAGCTGACCGAGCCAGGTCATGGCATAGACGCGCGCCAGATACAGCATGGCGCCATACAGGGTCAGCAGAATTATACCGATCGGCACCCCAAGCAACGTCACCACGAAAATCACCGCGACGACCGGAATTCCGATCAAAGCCGCCGCACCCCAGCCCAGCGCGCGTAACGGTTGCTCACGGATCGTCGATGTGACCTTGCGCGTAAACACGGGATAGACGCGTACCAGCAGCAAGCCCAGAACCAATGTCGATACGACACTGATGGTCGCCGCCATGAGCCGCAGGCCCGTGAAGCCCTGCCGAAACGTCTCGGCCTTCCAGCCCTCTCCGAATGCGTGATGGCTCACAGGCCCTCGGACAGCGGCTCCCTCCTCGATCGTCGGGGCCCGATCACTCCAGGAGCGGAGTTTGCCATCCACTCTCGCCTTTGAGACCAACCGAACGGCCTCCGCCGTCACGGCCACATCTCGGCCAATGTGATTTGCAATCGTAATCCTTCCTGCGGCGATGCGGGCTCCTCCCTTGATCGGTCCCTCCAATTCGACGTCCAGGCCGGCGGCCGATACGTTGCCGCGAATCTCTCCTGCACCCGTCAATTGAATATCCGCCGCGCCGATGGTCACATTTCTCCCCACGTTCCCGCTGAGCACGACATGGGCGGCAGCGATTCTCACGTTCTGCGAGACGTTGCCGGAGAGGATGACCTTGGCTCCGGCCGCGATGAGGTCGCCGTTGATCGTCCCATCCACCAGCACCCTTCCGCCTGCGGCATAGACATCACCGTTGACCGTGCCCGAGATCATGACACGGGGCGCGAATGTCACGTAATCCCCTTGCACGATCTGGCCGGCAGGCAGGAGAGCCCGTTGCCGCCAGAACGGCCGGCTGGAGGAGTCGTCTGCGGAAGCGGTGACTGCCATTCCAACCAGTCCTATCGCCAGGCAGAGACACAGTCGCACGATGCCTCACCCTTTCGCGTTCTTTTCTTCGGCTGTATCACATTAGGCGCCGGCGCGCGACTAATCAAAGGCTCTTTCGACCCCTCTACGTATCTGTCTTACACCAGCCTTAACGACCAGGACCGGGCACCCTCCTCTCCGGACCACGGATTCCGCCACGCTCCCCATCACAAGGCGATGCATGTGACGCCGGCCGTTGGTCCCCATGACGATGAGATCGGCGGTCACGCGCTTCGCTTGGTCAAGGATGACCTTCACGGGATTGCCTGATTCTGAGATTCTTTCAGCGACATGGCGTTCGGCCTGCTCTGCCGCCACGGCTTGTTGAAGCCGCCGGTCTGCTCTCTGGCGTATTGAGTCACCGGCGTGGCCCCGTCCGCTCCGAGCGCCCTTTGCTGGATCGAAAGCATGGACAAGGACGACCCTTGCATCGAACTGCCGTGCGAGCCGAACCGCGGAGCGGAACGCTGCTCCCGAGGAAGCCGAAAAATCCATCGCCACGAGGATCCGCTTCAGCTTGACACGGCGCGGGTTCAAAGGCACATCGGCGGCCGTCGCGTCGTGAACGGTCAAGACGGGACATGGAGCTTTCCGTAACATGGCCTCCGTGTTGCTGCCGAGTTGGAGCCGGTCCCACCCCGTCCGGCCGTGCGTCCCCATAGCAATAAATGCCGCGCCGCTCTCTTCCGCCGTCTTCAAAATCGCATCCTCGGGAATGCCCACGATCAGCCGATGCTCGACGCTGACACCCGCATCTTGCGCGATCCGAGCCATGCGGCCCAATTCGAGCAACGCCTTAGTACGCAACTAGTGCAACAAGCGGCGGGCCGAAGGTGACCAGGTGTCGAACTCGGGAAGCGCCTTTACGACATGCAAGAGAATCAGGGACGACTGCAGCGTCGAGGAGAATTTGACCGCGTAGATATATGCCCGTCGCGCCGGTGTGGAAAAATCCGTCGCCAGCGGAACGGCCCCTCCGGCGCTTTTGGCGGTTTTCATGTGCTCACGGGAAATCCTTCGGCAGAGCCGCGCGCGACGGAAGACGCCGCCGCAAGCCGACCTGTCCGAGCAGGAAGCCGCTGACCGGCGCGGTGATAAATAGAAACAATGTGACGAGCAGTTCACGCAAGCTGAGTCCGTGGTCAAAGGAAGAGAACATCGCGGCGAGCAGCATGCCGCCCACACCCAACGTCGTCGCTTTTGTCGGGCCGTGCAGCCGCATAAAAAAGTCCGGCAGCCGGACAAGGCCGATCGAGCCTATCAGAAGGAAAAAACTGCCGAGCCCAAGCATCAGGGAAACGAGGATATCGAGCATCGGTCTAGTCCATGACGTTGCCGCGGGCCAGATAGCGCGCCAGCGCGGCGGTAGCGACGAAACCGGTCAGCGCGATCAAGAGCGCCGCTTCGAAAAAGACGGAGGTGGAATGGTACATATCCAAGACAATCATGAACGCGATGGTATTGACGCACAACGTATCGAACGCCAGCAGACGGTCGGCCGGCTGAGGACCCCGCACTAGGCGCGCGGTGCAAATCGCAAGTGACGTCGCGATCGACAAGAAGGCGATGTGGAGCGCGACGGTCAGCATTCCAGGATCTCCATCAACGGACGCTCATAGCGCTCTTTGATCATCGCGACAAATTGCTCACCGTCTTCCACGTGAAGAACATGCAGCAACAGTGTGTGGGCGTCAGGCGTGAAGGCAATGGACACCGAGCCGGGGACGATCGAGACGATGCTCGCGAAGAGCGTAATCGCATATGGATGGGTCACGGTGAGCGGCACTTGGACGAACGCAGGCCTCAGACGTGAGACAGGCCCGAGCACCAGACGCGCAACCGTGACATTGGCGATCGCGATATCCCACAAGACTCGTCCTATAAGCCGCACCGCCGCCGTTACGGAACGGACGCCGGGCAGTGCGTCGAGCAGCGGCGCGCTGGCCAACGGAATCGCGATCGCGAACAGCGACGCCAGCGCGAGATGCAGCGGCGAAAACCCTTCGAGCACCAGCCAGGTGGCGGCGAGCGCCACTGACAGCGCGGGAAACGGACAGAGTTTCTTCATGGCGCGCCTCGCGCCGGATACGGCCGAACGAAATCACCGTGCGGACCTCCGAGCACGGCCTCGATGTAGGCGGCCGGCGCGATCAGTTGCGCCGCCGTCTCCTCCGTATACCGTGTAATGGGAGCCGCCAACACCACCAGAAGCAGGCTGCAGCAGGCCAGCGCGCCAAACGCCAGCCATTCTCCCGCGCGCGGCATATGCTCTTGCCCGGATGTCTGGGGATCGGTCACGTTCCAGAGGAGAATGCTGCCGGCCCGTGAGCAACTAATCAGCGTGAGCACGCTCGTGACCAAGATGACCGTCCACACGGCCGCTACGGCCGCTTCATCCGTTGTGCTTTGCAATACCATGACTTTTCCAAGAAATCCCGAGAACGGCGGGACACCTGCCACGGTAGCGCCACCGAAGAGAAATGCCAACCCGAGGAGGCCGGCGCGGCGGGGCGGCGGACCGGGATGGAGGGAGTCGCCCATCCCGCCTCGGCTGCGCCCCAGCAGATCGGCCACCAGGAACAGCACGGCGATGCCGAGGGTGGAGTGCGCCAGATAGTAGAGCGCGGCGGACAATGCCGCCCCGCCGCCCACCGCCACGGCCGACAGGATCGTGCCGACCGACGCGATGGTCAAGTACGCCGTCATGGTAGCAAGCCGCTCCGCGCCGAGCGCGCCCAACGTGCCGAGCGACAACGTGATCAGGGCAACCGGCAAGAGCCAGGGCGATGTCAGGTCCATGACACTGCCGGAATCGACACCGTAGATCAATGTCGTCAGGCGAATAATGGCGTAGATGCCGACCTTGGTCATGATTGAGAACAGCGCCGCGACGGGGGCGGGCGCGCTGGAATAGGCGGCAGGTAACCAGAAGTAGAGAGGGAACACCGCCGCTTTTACCGCAAACACGCCGAGAAGCAACAGGCCCGCCGCCCGGACAAGTGCAATATCTTCCGTCCGCGCCAGCGCCACGCGCTCAGCCAGATGAGCCATGTTGAGCGTACCGGTCATGCCATAGAGAAGACTCGCGGCGATGAGAAAGATGCTGGAGGCGGCGATATTGATCGCGGCATAGTGGAGCGTGGCGCGCAGTCGTTTCTCTCCCAACCCTTGCAGCGCAAGACAATAGGAGGCCATCAACAGCACTTCGAAGAACACGAACAGATTGAACAGGTCTCCCGTGAGAAATGCTCCATTCAATCCCATTAATTGAAACAGAAAGAGTACATGAAAGAACCGGCCTCGCTGGTCCCATCCCTGCGCGGCATAGAGCGCCACCGCAAGTGCGAGCAGCGCGGCGAGGACGAGCATGAACGCCGAGAGGCGGTCTGCGACGAGGACAATGCCGAAAGGCGCCGGCCAGTTGCCGAGTTGGTAGACCAAAGGCAGACCGGACTGGACATGTGTGAAAATGGCGAACGCCGTGGCGGCAAGGCCAACCGTGGCTCCGATGCTCAACGTCCGTGCCACCACCATCGGCGCGCGACGCAAGAGACACAGGATCGCCGCCGCGAGCGCGGGCAGGATAATGGGAACCATGAGCAAATGAGTCATGGCTCATCCGTCGGCGCGCGGCCGCCGGCCGGCTCCACGCCGTCCACATGATCGCTCCCGCTCTGGCACCGCGTACGCCCGGCCAGTGCCATGATGAACCCCGTCATGCCGAACCCGATGACAATGGCCGTCAGGACTAAAGCCTGCGGCAGCGGATCGGCATACTCGCCGACATCCGCCGCGACGATGGGCGGCGAGCCGGGGCGAAGCCGTCCCATGGAAAAGATGAAGAGATTGGCGGCGGAAGACAACAGCGACAAGCCGAATACCATGGGAAACGTGCGTCCGCGTAGAAGCAGGTAGACGCCGCAGGCGGTCACGATGCCGATTCCGACGGCCACCATCACATGCATCACGGTTCCTCGTGCATGGCAGGCGACTTGCGCCGAGCGTGCCCGAGAGTGATCAAGGTCAAAAGCGTCGCGCTTAGGACCGTCAGGAACACACCCAGGTCGAACACCATGGCGCTCGCGACAGGGATCTCGCCTACGAACGGTAGGTGGACGTGACCGCTCGCGCTGGTAAGAAACGGGGCGCCGGCAACCACGCTTGCAAGACCCGTCAATCCGGCGATGAGGACGCCGGCGCCTGCCAGCATCGCGAAGTCAATCCGCACGCGAGCGAACATGGGGCTAAGACCGCCGCCCATATACTGCATGACGAGCCCCAGCGCGGCAATAAGCCCCGCGAGAAACCCGCCGCCCGGCATGTTATGCCCTCTGAAGAACAGATAGACCGACACGAGCAGTGCGAATGGAAAGACGATCCGTGCCGCCACAGCAAACATGAGGCGGTCCATTGCCGGGACGGGCTTGAATGCCGGCAGTTCCTCCCGCAGTCCTGCCGTGAGCATCCAGACGCCGATGGCCGCCATGCTAAGGACGATGATCTCGCCGAACGTATCGAAGCCGCGGAAGTCGACAAGCAGCACGTTCACGATGTTATGACCGCCGCCACGAGGCAGGCTGTTCTCCAGGAAATACCACGCGATGGTTGCTTGTTCCCGCGTAAGCACGGCCCATGACAAGGCTCCCACACCAATCCCTGCGGCAACTGCCAGGGCGGCATCGCGCGCGACGCGCCACGGACCCGATTCACGGGGGGTGGATGCGGGCAGGAGCGCCAGCGCCATGAGCAGCACCAGTGTGGTGACGACCTCAACCGCCAGTTGTGTCAGCGCAAGGTCCGGCGCCGAGAAATATGCGAAGGTGATTGAAACTGTGAGCCCGACGACCCCGGCCAGGATGATGGCGACCGCCCGCGCATGATGTGACCAGACTGCGCCAAGCGCCCCGGTCATAGCTGCCCCCCATACCACGAGCCCGAGCGGCCCCGGTCCCGACCATGCGGTTCCGCCCGCATCAAACCCATGCTCGATGAACGGCCACGCGCCCAAGACGGTAAACGTGCCGATAGCGAGCGCCAGATAGCGCTGGAGCGAGCCGTTTTCCAACCGGTTGGTGAGGCGCCCCGTGAGGGCAATAAAGCGGTCATAACTATGCTGGAACAGCAATCGCCCCGTATAACGCACCGGCACATGCAGATGCAGATCGTATTGACGTCGCAGCAGCCAGTAGATCACTGCGCCGCCGGCAAGCGCGAGGGCGCTCATGAC